>CAYPDO010000435.1:0-4465 GCA_964409495.1 uncultured Bordetella sp. | reverse complement strand
GCTTCGCGTGTGGGCACCGCAAGACGCTGGTCCTGGCGGACCTGACCGGCGCGGCCCTTAAGGCCCTGGGCCTGAACAACGACATCAGCGCGCTGGCCGATTACTCGGTGAGCCAGGCGTGGGCGCAGGCCATCCACGATGCCGACCCGCGATGGCAGGGCATCCGGTACGTGTCACGTCAGATGAACAAGGGCTTCGCCTACGCGATCTTCGAGCGGAGCGGGCTGAAGAAGCTTCGGTCGGAGAAACTCAAAGCTGCGCAACTCGACGCTTTGAGCGATCTGTTCAACATCACTGCTGTGTGACTGTCCCCGTGTAACCGGGTGGCTCTCAGCCGCGATGCGACGTAGCTCGTCCCCGGATGTGGGCTCGACCCGGTCGTTCGGACAGGGTTGGGCTGAGACATCCGCACACGTGGGCCGAATGGGCGCCAGGTGGCTGACGGGTAAGCCCTCTAGCCAGTGACCTTAAAGGCGAAGTCATGCTCGTAGCGTTCCTTGGACGTGCCTGGTCGAAATACATTTGTCTGACGATTGCGAATCTCCGTCGTAGTACCGCTTTGCACCGGCTTGACGCGAAAGCCAGAGAGTCCGTTGCGCAGCGATTCCAGGAGTCCGTCGCCGAGATCTTCCTTGGGCACTCGGGTACCTCCGATACGGACCACGACGTGCGTGCCTCGCTTGACCAGTGGTTGAACGCCGGACCAAGTCTCGGTCAAGAATGTCCAGTAGTGATCAAGTTGAGTGTGCCTGTCATCCTTATTCACTCCGCCGTGTGGCTGAGTAGGGCCACCGAGAAACCATAGTCGAAGCCACTGATCCTCGACATAGTCGGTCGTATCCAAGTACGGTGGCGACGTCACGATCAGGGCGACTTTCTCGCGAAGTGAAGGAAAGGCAACGCCAGCCTTCCGCGCATCACGAAGCTTCACCTCACCAACCAATTCCGGTACGTCCTCCTGAAGTCGAAATCGGCAGATGGTGCGCAAAACGTCAAACGTCTTGCGCTCCGGCGGCGCGCTAAGTCCTCGAGCGGTCCACCAACGCACAGAGTACTCCGGCTTCGTGCTAATGGTGCGCGGCATCCGATTGCTCAGGCAATTCGGCGTCTTGTGCGACTCGCCGTGCAAACACCCTAGGGTCACTGCGGCGATGAAGCGATCGACCTTCGACGACTTCCAGCGAAGTTCCTTGCGCAGGAACAGCAACTCCCTCAACGTTCGCTCATGGAAGCACCACCTAAAGAACTCAGGTAGGGCTGCCGCCTCCTCAGTAACGCTCGCCGGAGCGAACTGCTCTTGGAGTTCTCCGAGACGCTTGAGAACCTTGGCCAGGGTTGGCGGATTGGCCTTAGCACCAGCAATGCATGCGGCGACCGGGTTCACGTCGGTACCTGCCGCATGCCGACCGTTCAGGAGGCTCTCAAAGACCGTTGTGCCTCGACCACTAAACGGGTCAAACACCCACTCACCACGTTGCGTATACGCGAGCACCTGCTTCGCAACAAAGTCTTCTGGAAACATTGCGAAGTACGGGCAGATGGAATGTAGTGGGTGCCTCATGCTGCTTCCCCATTGGCCAGCACCCTCTGTACGGTTCTGTTCACCCAATTCGCAACGTCGAGCACCCGCGCCGAACCGTCAACATCCTGTCGGGCGATTTCACCTCGTTCCAGACAGGCGGCGGCATGATGTGCAATACGAAGACGATCGAATATCACTCCAAACTTGCGCTCGTGATACGCGACGGTCCTTTTCCTCACCACCGCGAAGCTCTCATCCTTCGGCTCGTCGACTTCGCCGTGAATCAAGAACGGGATATAGAGTGCTGGAACGTAGTGTTGAGACGGCCAATTCGTGAACCAAGTTCCGTGGAACTGGCCAACTTCCGACGCGACCGGCTTCTGCTTCCAGTCTTTGCCTGAAGCGCACTGGCCAAGAGAGTAAAGTTTCGAGGGCAGCCGATCCGGGTGATCGCGCCAAGCAATCACATCAATGCCGCTGTCCTTAACAGCTTGTGGATGACCTTGCTCGATTGCTGTCTTGACATCGCCATGACCGAACCTTAGATACGCGGCTTGCAGTGCGGGCAGAAAGGCATCGCCGGTTTCCCTCGGAAATCCAAAAGAGCAAACGGCTCCCCCGAAATAGCCACCGGCCGCAAGACAGGCGCACACTTGAAAAAGTAGAGCCATCTCGTGCTCAAGCTTTGCCTGATCGTCCAGGCCGGCGATCAAACGCTCGCGCAGAGCCGTCGTGAGGAGGCAGAAGGTGTAGGCGACCTGACCTGCGTGAAGTTGCTCTTCTTTGAATGAGGCACGAAGGACTTGGCGGCGTTCGTCAACGGCGAACGGGTAACTTTCCCCAAGGCATTTGTGTCGGAACTCGAGTTCCTCAAATACGCATTCCAATAGAGCAAGCCGAGGCTCTTCAAGAATGCCTTGATCAAGTTGCTCGCCAGTGACTTCGTCATGTGAGTACCGCGAGGTCCGATCGTCATCAGCAATATCAAATGCGTTGAGAAGATCGCCCTTCGATGAGGTCCTTCGTGGAGAAAGAAGGGCATGTAGCTCAAGCCAGTCGGCGAGACTGCTGCGGCCATCGTTCTCGGTCGGCGCCGGAAGCATCGCTCAAAGTTCTTCTTCTGATCGCTGAGAAGCGCGATCTTTCATTGCGACATTGAGACTGCGAACGGTTCGTTGCATCCCTTCCGCAACCTTCATCAGGGTCGGGTCTCCATCGAAGCCGCCCGATAAGGCATTGGCGTCCTCGCATTGTTTGGCGGCCTTCATAAGGGCATCCTCAAAGCGCGTCGAGGCAGGCTCCACACGGGCGTACGCCACATGCAAGTCTCTCTGAGCAAGGAGCATTTTTCGCCCCTCAGGATGTCCTAGGACCTTGCTCAGAATGTTGAGGTCAGGGTTCTGACTTTGAATTAGCGTTGGTTCGTTCTTTTGCTCTTGCCCATACAGCCAAGACATGACTTGACCAAGCTGCTGCTGGTGAGTCTTCGGGATGGGATTCTTCTGAGGTGGCGACGACAGATCCTCATCTCCAATTCCCAGAAAGTCACGCACAGACGCGCGGGTTAATGCTGTATACAGATGCGAGAACGAAAAGTTGCGCTTCGAGATCTTCGACACATCAAAGCCATCTCTCTGGGCCTGCAGGAGCGCATACCAGCCATTGACTAGGCGCCGAACGGTGTTGTGCCCATCTCCAAGGGTTCGACTGATGGTGGCAATATCTGCTCCTTCATTGAACCACTCGGCCGCGTACTTGGCCTTCGCGAGCGCGTCCCATTTGAAAGGCCCGTTAATGTGCTTGAAGCCGATGAAACTTCGCGCTTCGGAGCGATCCTTCACGTACCGAACGCGAACCGCATCCGGCAGTGCCTCGGGCGAGTCGATCTTCGGAAGCTCGTACTTGAGCTTCTTTCGTAGTTCAGGATTCGCAATCAAGCGAAGCGCTGCCAGGCGGCGATTGCCTTCGAGAACTACCTCATCCTTCTGAAGAACGATCAACGGCTCATAGTCGACGTATCCAGCCGACAGGATGGATTGAACGAGTTCGTTGACGTCTGCCTCATCTACGAGGTGCTCAATGATCTCGTCTTCCTTCTTGAATTGGCCTTCAATGAAGCGGGGGTTGTCGAGATCGAACTTCAGCTTCGCCGGAGCGATGAAGACATCCGCGGCGCGCGGCGGGGCCGAGGCGGCCGTGGCCTTCTTTGCAGTTGCCATTAGTGACGCTCCTTCTTCTTTGGCTGCTTCGCCACCTTGGCTGCGGTGACAACAGCCGTTTTCTGTCGCTCAACCCATGCATCCATGTCAGCACGTCTAAAGCGCCATGCGCCAGCCACTTTGAACCCCGGCAATTCGCCCTTCTGAGTAAGGCGATAGACTGTCTTTTCGTCGACCTGAAGTAGCACAGCAACATCTTTGACGGTCAGCGCGTGGTCCATGGGTTAGCTCTGCAGTCCAGAGCTGGGCATTCTAGGGTAAACGAGTCCAATCGTCTGTCAGGGTTGTCCAGCCTGCGGCCACGGAGTGGCTGGGTCGAAATCCCGGCTCTGTCGTCAACCTTCCCGCAACGTGCTGAAAGCCACGATGCGGGGCCACGATCAGGCTGCGCTCGCCGTCGCCTGCCCCTAGTCGATCGCCGCCAACGGGACGCGCAGGGCGGCGGCTATCGCGGACGGTTCGATAAACGGGCGATGCTCTTAGGCGAATCCGCCAGCAAGGGGACGGATCTCGCTCTGATGCGCCTGGCAGAGGGCGCCAACCCGAGATGTCCACGGAGGGCCACGGCCCGATGGCCGTGGCCCTCTGGGTTGCGAGCTTTGCGTGTCGGCCGGCGACGGCTACACGTGGTAGTGCTGGCGCACGTAGCGCCGCCGCTGCAGATAGGGGGCGCCCTTGGTGATGTCCAGGGGAGCCCAGTGGATGAGCCACCGCAGCGCGGCGA
>CAYPDO010000434.1:0-4489 GCA_964409495.1 uncultured Bordetella sp. | reverse complement strand
CCATCCCAGTCGATGTCCAGCCGGATGGCCTTGACCGATTCGTTCCAGTTGTCGTTGACGCCGCGCATCGACGGATGCGCCGCCAGCACCGCCCGCACCTGGTCGGCATAGCGCCGCACCTGGGCCGCATCGGGCCCCATCACGCGGAACTGCACCGGATAGGCCACCGGCGGGCCGTTGGGCAGCAGCTTCACGCGCGCCCGCGCCTCGGGGTACTCGGTGGCCAGCAGGGCCGGCAGGGCCTTGCGCACGCGCTCGCGCACCGCCAGGTCCTTGGGCAGCAGGATCAGCTGGGCGACGTTGGTCTGCGGAAACACCTGCTCCAGCGGCAGGTAGAAGCGCGGCACGCCGCTGCCCACCCAGGTGGTCACCGATTCCATGCCGGGCTCGGCGCGCATGCGCGCCTCGAAGCGGCGCGCCACGCCCTCGGTCTCGCGCTGGGTGCTGCCCTCGGGCAGCCACAGGTCGACCAGGATCTCGGGCCGGCTCGAATCGGGGAAGAACTGCTGCTGCACCTTGCCCATGCCCACGATGCCGGCACCGAACAGGCCCACGGTGACGGCCAGCGTGATCCAGCGGTGCTGGACACAGGCGTTCACCAGGCGGCGGAAGCGGTTGTAGAACGGCGTGTCGAACAGCTCGTGCGCCTCGCCGTCGACCTGCGGCTTGACCTTCAGCAGCCAGGCGCCGAGGTAGGGCACGAAGTACACCGACACCAGCCACGAGATCACCAGCGCCGCCGAGGTGACGGCAAAGATCGCGAAGGTGTATTCGCCGGTGGTCGACTTGGCCAGGCCGATGGGCAGGAAGCCGGCGGCGGTGATCAGCGTGCCGGTGAGCATGGGCATGCTGGTGACCTCGTACGCGAAGGTGGCGGCACGCAGCTTGTCGTAGCCCTCCTCCATCTTGCGCACCATCATCTCCACGGCAATGATGGCGTCGTCGACCAGCAGGCCCAGCGCGATGATCAGCGAGCCCAGCGAGATCTTGTGCAGGCCCACGCCCCAGTAGTACATGGTCACGAAGGTGATGGCCAGCACCAGCGGGATGGTGATGCCCACCACCAGGCCCGGCCGCACGTCGATGCGCAGCGGCTTGGTGTGCAGGCCCAGGCTGACGAAGCTGACCGCCAGCACCACCACCACGGCCTCGAGCAGCACGCGGATGAATTCGCCCACCGAGCGGGTGACGGCGCGCGGCTGATCCTGCACCTGCTCGAGCACGATGCCGGCCGGCAGCTCGTTGCGGAGGGTCTCGACCCGCGCGCGCAGCGCATGGCCCAGGGCCACAATGTCGCCGCCCTTGGCCATCGACACGCCCAGCGCGATCACCGGCTTGCCCTGGTGGCGCACCTTGACCGCCGGCGGATCGATGCTGGCGCGGCGGATCTCGGCAATGTCGCCCAGCCGGATCGTGCTGGCCTGGCCGGTGCTGGCGTTCACGCCCCGGATCGGAAAGCGCCGGAGCGCATCCACCGAGCCGAAGGCGCCGGCCACGCGCACCTGCAGGTTCTGGCTGCCGCCGTCCAGCAGGCCGGCGCCTTCCACGGCGTTCTGCGCGCTCAGCTGGGCCAGCACGGCGTTCATGTCCAGGCCCAGCTGGGCCAGGCGCTTGCCGGGGATCTCGATGAAGATCTTCTCGGCCTGCACGCCAAACAGTTCGACCTTGGCCACATCGGGCACCTGCAGCAGCTGCGAACGCAGGTTCTCGGCAAACACGCGCAGCTCCTCGTTCGAGAAGCCGTCGGCCGACAGCGCGAAGATCGAGCCGTAGACATCGCCGAAGTCGTCGTTGAAGACCGGCCCGATCACGCCCTGCGGCAGCGTGCTGCGCATGTCGGCGATGCGCTTGCGCACCTGGTACCAGGTGTTGCTCACCTCCTTGGGCGGCGCGCTGTCCTTGACGTTCAGGATGGTCAGCGATTCACCGGGCTTGGTGTAGCTGCGGATGACGTCGGCATGCGGCACTTCCTGCAGCGTGCGCTCGATCTTGTCGGTGACCTGCTCGGCCATCTGCTGCGCGGTGGCGCCGGGCCAGAAGGCCTGCACCACCATGGCGCGGAAGGTGAACGGCGGGTCCTCGTCCTGGCCCAGCTGGAAGTAGGCGGCAAAGCCCAGCAGCATCAGCACCACCAGCAGGTAGCGGGTAAGTGCGGGATGCTCGAGCGCCCAGCGCGAGATGTTGAAGCGGCTGGGCTGCGCGCCCGGGGTTGGCGTGGTGCTCATCGTGGCGGCCTTTCGCGGCGGGCGCTCAGCGCGAGGCCGCGGTGGTGGCCGCCGACGCGGCGGCGGGCGCCCCGGGCACCGGGGCCGACGGCTCCTGGTACCAGCGCACCTTCTGCCCCTCGTTGAGTGTGTGCACGCCGGCCGTCACCACCGATTCGCCAGCCGCCAGGCCGGCACCGATCAGCACCAGGTTGCCCTCGGCGCCGGCCACCGTCACCGGACGGGCCTGCACCAGCATGCTGGCGCGGTCCACCCGCCACACCATCGGCTGGCCGCCACGCTCGAACACCGCCGCCAGCGGCAGCCGGAACACCGCGCCGGCCTGCGCCGGCGAGACCGGTGCCGCAATGGCGATCGTGGCCGTCTGGCCCAGGCGCAATGCGCTGCTGCCGATGTCGGCCTTGACCTGGAAGGTGCGCGTGGCCGGATCGGCCGCCGCCGACACCTCGCGCAGCGTGGCCGGCAGCGCCTTGTCGCCCGCGCCCCAGGGCCGCAGCGCCAGCGCGCCCGGCCGGCCCAGCAGCGCGCGCACGCTGTCGACACGGTCTTCGGGCACGTTGAACACGGCGTCGCGTGGGCCGTCATGGGCCAGGCGCAGCACCGTCGTGCCGGCGGACAGCACCGCGCCGGGCTCGGCCTCCACGCTGGTGATCACGCCCGGCGCGGCGGCCGTCAGCAGCGCGTAGCCGGCCTGGTTGTCCTGCACGCCGGCCTGCGCACGGGCCTGCTCCAGCGCCGCGCGGCTGGCCTTCAGCGTGGTCTCGCGGCGCTCCAGTTCGGCGCCGCTGATGAAACCCTTGTCACGCAGCTCCTTGTAGCGCTGGTAGTCGGCCTGGTTCAGTTCCACCTGCACCTGGGCCGCCTGCACCGCGGCGCGCGCCGCCTGCTGGCCCAGCGCCAGATCGCGCGTATCCAGGCGCGCCAGCGCACGGCCCGCCCCCACCTGGTCACCCACATTGACCATGCGCTCGATCAGCTTGCCACCCACCTGGAAGCCCAGCCGCGATTCGGTGCGGGCGCGGATCTCGGCGGCGTACTCGTGCGTCAGCCCGGCCTGGCCGGGTTGCACGGTCATCGTGCGCACGGCACGCAGTGGCGCCTCGGCCGGCGGCGGCGGGCTGCAGGCCCACAGCAGCGGTGCGGTGAACAGGGCAAGCAGCAGGGGGCGCAGGGCGTGGGACATCGTGCAATCGGCGCCTGCTCCACGCACACGCCGTTTTAATGACTGACCGGTCAGTAATGTACGGGTCGATCCTGACCTGTGTCAAACCCGGGCAGACGGGCCCTGGGCCTGCGCGCAGCGGACAATCGCCGGCGTGAGCGTCGACCACTACGAAAACTTTCCAGTCGCCAGCTGGCTGTGCCCGCCGGCCATGCGGGCCGCGGTGGCGGCCATCTACCACTTCGCCCGCACGGCCGACGACATTGCCGACGAGGGCGACGCCGCGCCCGAGGCGCGCCGCGCCGCACTGGCCCGTTACCGCGCCGCGCTGCATGCGGCGGCGCTGGGCACGCCGCATGCCGCCGACTGGCCGGCCGTGTTCACGCCGCTGGCCGCCGCCATCGCCCGCCACCGCCTGCCGCTGGCGCCGCTGAACGACCTGCTCACCGCCTTCGAGCGCGACACCCACAACCCGCGCTACCCCGACCGCACCGCCCTGCTCGACTACTGCCGCCACTCGGCCAGCCCAGTGGGCCGGCTGATGCTGCACCTGGCCGGGGTGCACGATGCGCGCTCGCTGGCGCAGTCCGACGCCGTCTGCACGGCGCTGCAACTGATCAATTTCTGGCAGGACCCCAGCCGCGACCTGCCGCGCGGCCGCCACTATGTGCCCGAGGCCGATGCACGGCGCCACGGCATGAGCCTGGACGCGCTGGCAAGCCTGGCCCGCGACGGCCGCGACACGCCGCAAAGCCAGGCCCTGCTGCGCGAGCTGTGCGCCTGGGCCGGCGCGCTGATGCACCAGGGCGCCCCGCTGGCGCTGCGCGTGCCCGGACGGCTGGGATGGGAATTGCGCCTGGTGGTGCAGGGCGGCCTGCGCATCCTTGAGAAAATCGAACACATGAAGTTCCGCAGCCTGAGCCAGCGCCCGGTGCTGGGCCCGTTCGACGGTCCGGTGCTGCTGTGGCGCGCCTGGCGCATGCAGGCCGCCGCGCCCACCGCCGGAGCGCCCGTCCGATGAGCGCACCGGCCGCCACCACGCCGCAGCAGTATGTGCAGGACAAGGCCGCCGCCAGCGGCTCGTCGTTCTATTACGCCTTCC
>CAYPDO010000433.1:0-4502 GCA_964409495.1 uncultured Bordetella sp. | reverse complement strand
GCCAGCGCCGCGGTGCGGCCCTCGGGCGTGGTGATGTCGCCGGCCACGGCCCGCACGGTGATGCTGGCATGCAGCGTGCGCAGCTCGGCCGCGGTGGCCTCCAGCACTTCGGCGCCGCGCGCCGTGACCACCAGGTTCACGCCTTCGCGCGCCAGCGCCTGCGCACAGCCCTTGCCCAGCCCCTTGCTCGCGGCGCACACCAGCGCCCACTTGCCCTGCAGTCCCAGATCCATGTCGTGCTCCAGAGGAATCGTCATCTCATCCTGGCCAGCCAGGCCACGCTGACCAGCACGCACAGCGTGCCGGCCACCAGCCAGCCGGTCAGCGGCTCGCCCAGCAGCACCACGCCCATCAGGATGGTGGAGATGGGCCCGATCATGCCCAGCTGCGAGGTGCGCGCCGGGCCGATGCGCTCAATGGCCATCATCACCATCAGCACCGGCGCCACCGTGCACAGCGTGCCGTTCAGCACCGACAGCCACCACACCGGCGCCGGCACCGCCGCCAGCGTGGCCAGCGGCCTGAAGACGGCAAACTGCAGCAGGCACAGCACGCAGGCCACCGCACTGGCCCAGCCGGACAGGCGCAGCGCGCCGATGCGCCGCACCCATTCGCCGCTGTAGATCAGGTACAGCGCATAGCTCAGCGTGCTGGCCAGCACCAGCCCGGCGCCCAGCGCCACCTGCGGCCCCTCGAAGTGCAGCTCGCGGCCGAACACCAGCAGCAGGCCCAGGTAGGCCAGCGCCATCGCCAGCCATTGCCCGCGCGTGGCGCGGCGGCCGAACAGCCATTGCGACAGCAGCACCACCACGGTGGGCGTGACATACAGGATCAGCCGCTCGAGGCTGGCGCTGATGTACTGCAGGCCCAGGAAGTCCAGCGTGCTGGCCAGGTAGTAGCCCGAGAAGCCGAGTGCCGCCACCGCGCCCAGCTCGCGCCGGCCCAGTGCCGGCCGGCCGCGCCCGCCCCACCAGGCCAGCAGCATGAAGAAGGGCAGGGCCACCAGCATGCGCAGCATCACCAGCGTCAGCGCGTCCAGCGTGGCGCCGCTGCCCAGCAGCGTGTGGCGGTAGCCCAGCTTGACGATGATGGCCTTGCCCGAGAACGCGATCGCGCCGGCAATGGCCAGCAGCGGCCCCAGCCAGGCATGCGGCGCGCTGGCGGCAGCGGGCGCGGCTGGCGTTGCGGTCGACATGGGCGCGATTGTAGGAAGCCCCCACCGGCTGCCGGCGCCTGGCCACTTGGCCAGCCCTTCGTGATGCCGCAAGCCCGTCTTGCACGTGGCGCGCAGTGGCTGGCAACCCATGAAACACCGGCCCGGCCGGCCCAGGCGGCTCGGCGATACTCGGCCGCACACCATGAACACCGCCGCCGTACCCGCCCCTCCACGTGTTGGCCGCGCCGTCTTGCGCGCGGTGCTGCTGGCCCTGCTGTGCTGCGCGCTGCAGGCCCTGCTGCCGCGCTACACGCTGGGGGCCACCACGCTGGCGCCGCTGAGCCTGGTGCTGGGCGTGATGGTGGCCGCCGGCCTGTCGCGCGGGCGCTGGACCGTGCCTGCCGCGCTGCTGGGCGTGGTGGCCGGCGATGTGCTGGCCGGTGCCACGCTGCCGGTGCTGCTGGGCGATGCCGTCTTGCTGACAGTGCAGACCCTGCTGGTGGGCTGGCTGCTGCGCCATGCCGACGATGCCCAGCTGCTGCAGCTGGACGACGGCCCGCGCCTGCGCCGCTTTGCGTTGCAGGCCGCGCCGGCGGCGGCGGCGCTGGGCGCGGCGGGGGCCGCCGTGGCCGCCGCGCTGTCCGAAGGCCATGGCCTGTTCACCCGCCCGGTGCTGGCCGCCGCGGTGGGCCGCTGGGTGGCCGACTGGGCGGCCATCGTCATCGTGGCGCCGGTGCTGCTGTGCTGGCTGGCGCGGCCGCAGGACGCCTGGCGCCTGCGCCGTCGTCCGGTGGCGCTGCCGCTGCTGCTGCTGATGGTGGTGATGCTGCCCGGCATCGACCAGGTGGCGCGCCGTGATGAGCTGCGCCTGCAGGTGCGCTTCGACCGCGATGCCAACGCCCGCCAGCAGCGCCTGCAACAGCTGGCCAACGATCCGCTCGATGCGCTGCTGGCGCTGCGCGGCGTGCTGACGGTGGGCGGCGAGGGCCTGGGCGGCAATGCCTTCAACCAGCTGGCCGGCATCTGGATGCAGCGCAACCCCGGCCTGCGGGCTGTCGGCTGGCTGGAAGTGCCCGCCGGCAGCGATGGCGGCACCGAACCCGCCGCAGCCGTGGCGCTGCGCCACCTGCATGCCGAGACACCGGCCGCCGGCCAGGCGCTGCAGACCGCGCCGGCACTGGCGCGCGCCGCGCGCCAGGCGCTGGCCGACGAGGGCGCGCATGCCCAGCCCGTGGCGCCGGGCGCCGCGGCCATGCTGCTGGTGCAGGCCTTGCCGGCCGAGGCCAAGGCCCCGCGCCGCGTGCTGGTGGCGCTGCTCGACCTGCAGCGCCAGCTGGAGCCGGCGCTGCCCGATGCCGACGACCCCAACCTGCGCCTGTGTGTCTACGACGGCCGCGCCCAGGCCACCAGCGGCCTGCAGCGCCTGGCCGGCCCCGAGGCCTGCGCCACACGCGCCACCGAAGGCGCCACGCGCACGCAGGCCGCACGCCTGAGCCTGGCCGACCGGCGCCTGGACCTGCTGGTGATCGAGCCGCCCACGGCCGACAACCGCGTGTTCACCGCAGCCTGGCTGCTGGCCTTGCCCACGCTCACCGGCATGGCCTTGCTGGCGGTGCTGCTGCTGGCGCTCACCGGCCGCCTGCGCCGCATCGAGGACCGCGTGCGCGAGCGCACCGCCGCGCTGCATGCCGAGATCGACGAGCGCCGCCAGGCCGAGCGTGTGGCCGCCGAGAGCGAGCAGCGCTTTCGTGCCATTTTCGACAGCGTGCCGATCGGCGTCACGCTGGTCGACCGTGACGGCCGCCTGGTGATGGTCAACCCGGCCTTCTGCCGCATGATGGGCTGCGACGCCCATGCGCTGCTGGACCGGCCGCTGGACGAGATCCGCCTGCCCGACGTGAGCGAGGACGACGGCACCGCGGCGGCCCTCGGCGGCGGCGGTGCCACGCGCCAGCGCTACCTCACCGCCGACGGCCGCATGCTGCAGGTGGCCGCCAGCCTGCGCACGCTGCACGACGCCAGCGGCGCCCCGCTGGGCACGGTGGGCGCGCTGCAGGATCTGACCCAGGTGCTGCGCCTGCGCGAGGCCGAGCGCGAGCGCGACGAGGCGGCCATCGCCATCCGCACCAAGAGCGAGTTCCTGGCGCGGCTGAGTCACGAGCTGCGTGCGCCGCTCAACGCCATCCTCGGCTTTGCGCAGATGCTCGATGACGCCGGCGGCGCCGACGGCCCGGTCACTGGCAGCGGCCGCCAGCGCGGGCTGGCGCAGATCCGCCAGGCCGGCTGGCACCTGCTGGACATGATCAACGACGTGCTCGACCTCTCGCGCATGGAGGCCGGCAGCCTGCGCCTGCACCTTGAGCCGGTGTCGCTGGCCGATCTGGCGCAGGAGGCCATGGCCATGGTGGAGCCGGCCGCGCAGCAGGCCGGCGTGACGCTGGCGCTGTCGCTGTCGCCGCAGGCCGAGTGGGTGCAGGCCGATCCGATGCGCCTGCGCCAGGTGCTGGTGAACCTGCTGTCCAACGCCGTCAAGTACAACCGCCGCGGCGGCCGGGTGGAGCTGCGCACGCGGCCGGCCGGCGTGGGCGAGCTGAGCATCGAGGTGGAAGACACCGGCCAGGGCATCCCCGAAGACAAGCTGGGCGAGCTGTTCACGCCCTTTCACCGCCTGGGCCGCGAGCGAGGCGCCACGCCCGGCACGCTGCAGGACCAGGGCACCGGCATCGGCCTGGTGATCTGCCGCAAGCTGCTCGAGCTGATGGCCGGTGACCTGGAGGTGAGCAGCCGCCTGGGCGAGGGCTCGGTGTTCGGCGTGCGCCTGCCGCGCGCCGCGGGCGATGCCGCGCACGGCCGCCACAGCGAGGTGAGCGCCAGCACGCTCACGCCGCTGGCCTCGCAGGTGGCCATCGGCGAGGTGCTCTACATCGAGGACGACGCGCGCGACACCGCCGAGGTGCAGCGCCTGCTGGGCGCCTTGCCCGGCGTGAGCCTGGTGTGCGTGGGCACCGCGGCCGAGGGGCTGGCCCGTGCCGCGATGGCCGACCTGGTGCTGCTGGACCTGGACCTGCCCGACCGCCCCGGCATCGAGGTGCTGCGCGCGCTGCGTGCCGACACGCGCATGCGCGACGTGCCGGTGATCGTGGTCTCGGCCGAGACGCGGCCGCAGCGCATCGATGACTGCATCGATGCCGGCGCCTCGCAGTTCCTGGCCAAGCCGATCGACGGTGGCCTGCTGCTGCGGGCGGTGGAGATGGCGCTGAAGGGCGGCTGAGATGGCACCCCCACGTCGCTTCGCTCCTGCCCCCCGAGGGGGCGCTCAGCCCCTTGGGGCGGCCCGGCGGGGCTG
>CAYPDO010000432.1:0-4507 GCA_964409495.1 uncultured Bordetella sp. | reverse complement strand
AACGAGAACTGGGAGTTCACCGACGAAGGCCTGATGCGCCGGCGCTTTGCCAGCATCAACGACCTGCCGATCAAGGCCGACGCGCGCCTGTTCTTCTGGCCGCTGGGCCGCCGGCCCGACGAGCATCCGGGCTTGAGCGAGCTGGGCCTGTAGCCCGCGGCGGGCGCGTCAGGCGCTTCAGGCGGCGGGGCCGTCCACGATGGTGGGCATGGCGTGCTCCACCGTGTCCCAGATGAAGCGGCCCGAGGGGCTTTGCTGCTCTTCCACGATGTGGGCCACCAGGCCGGCGGCGCGCGAGATCACCGCAAAGCCGCGCATCACGCCGGTGGGCACGCCGATCTCGCCCAGCAGCGCGGCCACCGCGCCGGTGGCGTTCAGCGTGATCGGGCGGCCGGCCACGGCGTCCACCGCGGCCGACAGCGTCATCAAGGCCTGCAGGTGGCGGCCCGGCAGCTCGGGCTCGGCACGCGCCAGCTCCAGCAGCTTGTAGGCGCGCGGGTCCACCGGCTTGTGCAGGTGGTGACCGAAGCCGGGCACGGCGCTGCGCTCGGCCTTGTGCCGGCGCGCAATGGCCAGGGCCTCGGCCTGCGGATCGGCGCTGGCCTGCAGCTGATCGAGCAGGCGCGCGCAGTTCTCCATCGTGCCCACGAAGGACGAACCCACCGCCATCAAGCCGGCGGCCACCGCGCCCTGCAGGTTCTCGGGCGCGCTCATGTAGACCAGGCGCGTGGCGATGGCACTGGGCGTCAGGCCATGCTCCATCAGCGTGATCAGCACCGCATCCACCAGCCGCATGTCCACGCCTCGCGGCTCGCGGCCCAGGATCTGCATCAGCATCACCTCGGTGAAGCTGCGCTGGCCCAGCAGATCGTCCACCAGGTTCTTGTCGCGGTAGTGCAGGCTGGTCAGCGTGTGGCTGCACAGCCGGGTCTCGGGGATGGCGGTGGCGGGGCGCGGGGCGCTCATGGCGTGTCTCCTTCAGGCAGCGCCAGGCGGCGCAGTTCGGTCTTGAGCACCTTGCCCACCGGCGATCGCGGCAGGCTGGCGTGGAAGTGGATGTGCTTGGGGGTCTGCACCGGGCCCAGGCGTGCGCGCACAAAGGCGATCAGCTCGTGCGCGCTGGCCTGCTGGCCATCGCGCAGCTGCACCGCGGCGGTCACGGCCTCGCCCCACTTGTCGTCGGGCACGCCGAACACCGCGCACTCATGCACCGCCGGGTGCTGGCCCAGCGCGTTCTCCACGTCGATGGGGTAGACGTTGAAGCCGCCGGTGATCACCAGCTCCTTCAGCCGGTCTTTCAGGTACAGGTAGCCGCGCGCGTCGATCAGGCCGCGGTCGCCGGTGTGCAGCCAGCCGTCCACCAGGGTCTCGGCGGTCTTGTCGGGCAGGCGCCAGTAGCCGCTCATTACCAGATCGCCACGCACCACCACCTCGCCCACCTCGCCGCTTTGCAGCAGGCGGCCGTCGGGGGCCATGATGGCCACATCGGTGAACCAGCTGCGCTGGCCCACGCTGGCCCAGTTGGCCTCGTCGTCGAAGTCGTCGGGGCGCATCACGGTGATGATCTGCGGCGCCTCGGTCTGGCCGTAGGTGGTGCCCAGCACCGGGCCGAAGAAGGCGCGCACCTGGCGGATCTTCTCGGGCGGCATCGGCGCGCCGCCGTAGATCAGGCGGCGCAGGCGCGGGTAATCGGCGGCGCGCGTGGCGGCGGCATCGGGCAGGGCCATCAGCATGTAGATCAGCGTGGGCGGCATGAAGCACAGCGTGCCGCCGCGCTGCTGGAAGGCCGCGCGCACGGCCTGCGCCCCCGCCTCGGCCAGCACCACATGGCAGCCGCCCTGGGCCAGCACCGGCAGCACATAGGTGCTGGTGCCGTGGGTGATGGGTGCGGCCAGCACATAGCGATCGTCGGCCGTCAGGCCCCACCAGTGGATCTGGTTGCTGATGTTGGCCAGCCAGGCGCGGTAGGGCTGCATCACGCCCTTGGGCAGGCCGGTGGTGCCGCCGGTGAACTTGATGGCCTGGGTGTCGCGATCCGTCAGGCCCAGCGAGGCCAGGTCCAGCGGCGCGGCGCCGGCATGCGCGGCCAGCTGCTGCGCCAGCGTGGCGGCGGCGGCATCGCCCGCCGGGCCGGCGCCGGTCCACAGCAGCTGGGCGCGGGCACCGGCGACCAGCGGCGCGCAGCCGGGGTCGGCCACCAGGATGCTGGGCTCGGTGGCCTGCACGATGCGCGCCACCTCGCCGGGCGTGCTCTTGGGGTTCAGCGGCACCCACACCTTGCCACTGGCCAGCACGGCCAGCAAGGCCAGCAGATGCTCGCGGCTGTTGCCGGCGCAAATGGCCACGCGGCTGCCAGCCTGGGCATCCAGTGCGCGCAGGGCGGCGGCCAGCGCGGCCACATCCGCCGCCAGCCGGGCATAGCTGACCCGGCCCTCGGGTGCATCGATGGCGGTGCGGTCGGGCCAGCGCGCCGCGGCGCGCCAGAAGAAATCGATCGGGAACATGGGTGTCAGGGCCTCCAGCGCGTCAGTCTGCCCGCGCGCCAGACTGCCTGACCACCGCCTGCCAGCGGCGCTGCTCGGCCGCGGCAAAGCTGCGCATCTGCTCAGGCGTGCCGGTGGCCGGCGTGGCGCCCATCTCGGCCAGGCGCTTGCTGACCTCGGGCGTGGCCACCAGCTTGTTCAGCTCGGCGTTCAGCCGCTCGACCACGGCGCGCGGCGTGCCGGCCGGTGCGGCCAGGCCGAACCAGCTTTGCACATCGAAGCCGACGAAGCCCGATTCAGCCAGCGTGGGCACATCGGGCAGCAGCGGCGAGCGCTGCGGGCTGGTGATGGCCACGGCGCGCAGCCGCCCGCCCTGCACATGCGGCAGCGCCGAGGGCGCGTTGTCGAACATCGACTGCACCTGGCCGCCCAGCAGATCGGTGACGGCCGGCGCGCTGCCGCGGTAGGGCACATGCAGCATGTTGAGCCTGGCCACCGACTTGAACAGCTCGCCCGACAGGTGGATGGACGAGCCGCTGCCTGCAGACGCGAAGCTGATGCCCTGCGGCTGGTCCTTGGCGAACCTCACATAGTCGGCCACGGTCTTGATCGGCAGTGCCGGGTTCACCACCAGGATGTTGGGCACCTTGGCGATCAGGCCCACCGGCTCGAAATCCTTCTGCGGGTCGTAGCCCAGCTTGTCGTACAGCGAGGCATTGATGGTGTTGGCAATGGTGAACACGTACAGCGTGTGGCCATCGGCCGGCGCGCGCGCCACGGCCTCGGCGCCGAGGTTGCTGTTGGCACCGGCGCGGTTCTCCACCACCACGGTCTGGCCCAGGGCCTCGCCCAGCCTGGGGGCCACCAGGCGGGCGATCACATCGGTGGCGCCACCGGCGGCATAGCCCACCACCACGCGGATCGGCTTGGCCGGCCAGGCCTGGGCCTGGGCACTGCCGACGGCCAGCGTGGCCAGCAGGGCGGCCAGCGCGCTGCGCCGCGTCAGCCGGGTGGGGTGTGCAGATGCATGGCTCATGTCGTGTCTCCGAAAAGCAGGTTGAACAGCGTGCGTGTCAGAGAAAATTCTTGGCGATGCCACGCACCACACCATCGAAGAACGTCCAGCCAGCGGACGAAGACAGGGTTAGCACCAAGCGGCCGGCGCCTGCGCCCGAAGGCCGCGCGCTGCGCCGCGGCCTGCTGCTGCTGGAGGCGGTGCAGCGCAGCGGCGAGCCCGGCGCGCGCGTGGTGGAACTGTGCCGCGCACTGGCGCTGGAGCGTGCCACCGTGCACCGCCTGCTGGCCACGCTGATCGATTGCGGCCATGTGCAGCGCCAGGGCCGCTGGCACTATGTGGCCGCGCCCGGTGCGGCGCTGCGCGGCACGCGCCAGCTGGGCGACATTGCCTCCGAGATGGCGCAGCGCCTGGCCCCGGTGCTGGCCCGGGTGAGCGCCGGCTGCGGCGATGCCGCCTTTGCCGTGGTGCGCGAAGGCCACAGCGCCTGGTGCGTGGCGCGGCACATCGGCAGCTACCCGGTGCAGATCCTAGCGGTGCAGGTGGGCAGCCGCCAGCCGCTGGGCGTGGGCGCCGCCGGCCTGGCCCTGCTGGCCGCCCTGCCCGAGGCCGACGCGCGCGCAGCCATCAGCGCCCATGGCGACGCACTGGCGCGCTACGGTGGCATGACGGTGGAGCGCCTGCGCATCCTGGTGCGCAGCACGCGCGAGCGCGGCTGGTCGGTGGTGGGCAACCACGCGGTGAAGGGCGTGCTGGGAGTGGGCCGCGCCCTGCGCGATGCCAACGGCCTGCCGCTGGCCGGCATCAGCGTGGCAGCCTCGATGGACCGCATGACGCGCCAGCGCCAGCGCATGATCGCGGGGCTGATGGACGAGGCCTTGGCGGCGGGGTGAGCGCGGCGGCTGCCCGCGGCGGGCCGGCCAGGGTGGTAGGCCGTGTTGGACTTGAACCAACGACCAAAGGATTATGAGTCCTCTGCTCTGACCAACTGAGCTAACGGCCCCCTGCA
>CAYPDO010000431.1:0-4514 GCA_964409495.1 uncultured Bordetella sp. | reverse complement strand
GATCTCGGCCGGCGAGCTGATGGGCAACAGCTACGACCGCCTGGTGCGCCTGGACACGGCCGATCCCGCCAAGCTGGTGGGCGACGTGGCCAAGAGCTGGAAGGTCTCGGCCGACGGCAAGACCTACAGCTTCGAGTTGAAGCCCGGGCTGAAATTCGCCTCGGGCAACCCGGTGAGCGCCGATGACGTGGTGTGGTCGCTGCAGCGCGCGGTGCTGCTCGACAAGAACCCGGCCTTCATCCTCACCCAGTTCGGCTTCACGAAGGACAACGTCAAGACCGCCATCCAGGCCACCGGCCCGCTGACGCTGACCCTCACCACCGACAAGGCCTATGCGCCCAGCTTCGTGCTGAACTGCCTGACCGCCAACGTGGCCAGCATCGTCGACAAGAAGCTGGTGCTGGCCAACGAGGCCAATGGCGACCTGGGCGCCGCCTGGCTGAAGACGCATTACGCCGGCTCGGGCCCGCTGAAGATCCGCGAATGGCGCGCCAACGAGCTGGTGGCGCTGGAGCGCAACGACGCCTACGCCGGCCCCAAGGCCAAGGCCGCACGCGTGATCTACCGCCATGTGAAGGAATCGGCCACGCAGCGCCTGATGCTGGAAAAGGGCGACATCGACGTGGCGCGCAACCTCAGCCCGCAGGATCTGGAAGCCCTGGCCGCCAGCAAGGACGTGAAGCAGATCGCCGCGCCCAAGGGCACGGTGTACTACATCGGCCTGAACCAGAAGAACCCCAACCTGGCCAAGCCCGAAGTGCGCGAGGCCCTGAAGTGGCTGGTGGACTACCAGGCCATCGGCGGCACGCTGATGAAGAACATCGGCGTGGTGCACCAGAACTTCCTGCCGCAAGGCCTGCTGGGCGCCGCCAAGGACACCCCCTACAAGCTGGACGTGGACAAGGCCAAGGCCCTGCTGGCCAAGGCCGGCCTGGGTGGCGGCTTCAAGCTGACGATGGACGTGCGCACCGTGCAGCCGATCCAGGGCATGGCCGAGGCCTTCCAGGCCACCGCCAAGCGCGCCGGCATCGACATCGAGATCCTGCCCGGCGACGGCAAGCAGACGCTCACCAAGTACCGCGCGCGCAGCCATGACATGTACATCGGCCCCTGGGGCGCCGACTACTGGGACCCGCACACCAATGCCGACACCTTTGTGCGCAACCCCGACAACAGCGACCAGGCCAAGAGCAAGCCGCTGGCCTGGCGCAATGCCTGGGACATCCCCGAACTCACCAAGCAGGCCGATGCCGCGGTGCTGGAGCGTGACGGCGCCAAGCGCGCCAAGCTGTACCAGGCCATGCAGGCCGAGTTCCGCAAGACCAGCCCGTTCATCATGCTGTTCCAGCAGACCGAGGTGGCAGCCTTTCGCGGCAATGTGGAGGGGCTGAAGCTTGGGCCCACGTTCGATACGAACTACGTGTTCAACGTGTCGAAGAAGTAAGTGATCGGGCGCCTGGCTGCCGCGGCACGCTTCGCCGCGGTGGTCGTCCTCACCTACCTGGGTCTGCTGGCCGCCACCTTCTTCATCGGCCGGGTGATGCCGATCGACCCGGTGATCGCCATCGTGGGCGACCGCGCGCCCGAGCATGTGGTGCAGCGGGTGCGCGCCGAGCTGGGCCTGGACAAGCCGCTGACCACGCAGTTCGCGATCTATGTGCGCAAGGCGCTGAGCGGCGATCTCGGCACCAGCGTGCTCACCGCCCGCCCGGTGGCCGAGGACATCCGCAAGACCTTTCCGGCCACACTCGAATTGGCCACCTGCGGCATCCTGATCGGCGCCGGCCTGGGCGTGCCGCTGGGCGTGTGGGCCGCCGTGCGCCGCGGCGGGCTGGCCGACCAGGCCGTGCGCGTGATGGCGCTGGTGGGCTACTCGGTGCCCATCTTCTGGCTGGGGCTGATGGCGCTGCTGGTGTTCTACGCCAAGCTGGGCTGGGTGGGCGGCCCGGGCCGCATCGACGTGGCCTACGAGTTCAGCGTGCCCACGGTCAGCGGCCTGCTGCTGCTGGATGCGGCCCTGGCCGGCGAGTGGGAGGCCTTTGGCAACGCGCTCAGCCACCTGGTGCTGCCGGCCGCGCTGCTGGGCTACTTCTCGCTGGCCTACATCTCGCGCATGACGCGCAGCTTCATGCTGCACGAACTGGCGCAGGAATACATCGTGGCCGCCCGCGCCAAGGGCCTGAGCGAGGCGCGCATCATCTGGCGCCATGCGCTGCGCAATGCCATGGTGCCGCTGGTGACCGTGATCGCGCTCAGCTACGCCGGCCTGCTGGAAGGATCGGTGCTGACCGAAACCGTGTTCGCCTGGCCCGGCCTGGGCCTGTACCTGACCAACAGCCTGCAGAACGCCGACATGAACGCCGTGCTGGGCGCCACGCTGGTGGTGGGCACGGTGTTCATCGCGCTGAACCTGCTGAGCGACCTGCTGTACCGGGTGCTCGACCCCCGCACGAGGCGCCCATGAGCACCGCCGAACTGCACGCCTGGCTGATGAGCGAGCACCCCGCCTCGCGCCGCCAGGCCACGCTCGGCCGCGCCTATGCCGCGTGGTGCGGCTTTGCGCGCAACCGGCTGGCGCTGCTGGGCCTGGCCATCGTGATCGGGCTGGTGCTGCTGGCGGCGCTGGCGCCCTGGCTGGCCAGCCATTCAGCCACCGCGGGTGAGCTGACGCAGCGCCTGCAGGCCCCCAATGCCACGCACTGGCTGGGCACCGACGACCAGGGCCGCGACATCGCCGCGCGGCTGCTGCATGGCGCACGCATCACGCTGGCGGTGGTGAGCCTGGTGGCAGTGCTGGCCGCGCCCATCGGCCTGCTGGTGGGCACGGTGGCGGGCTATGCCGGCGGCTGGATGGATGCGGTGCTAATGCGCATCACCGACATCTTCCTGTCCTTCCCCAAGCTGATCCTAGCGCTGGCCTTCGTGGCAGCGCTCGGCCCCGGCATCGGCAATGCGATCCTGGCCATCAGCATCGTGTCGTGGCCGGCCTATGCGCGCATCGCCCGGGCCGAGACGCTGGTGGTGGCGCAGAGTGACTACATCGCCGCCGTGCGCCTGCTGGGCGCATCGCCTGCACGGGTGGTGCTGCGCCACATCGTGCCGCTGTGCCTGCCGAGCGTGATCGTGCGCGTGACGCTGGACATGGCCGGCGTGATCCTCACCGCCGCGGGCCTGGGCTTC
This sequence comes from uncultured Bordetella sp., assembly GCA_964409495.1. Classification (GTDB taxonomy): domain Bacteria; phylum Pseudomonadota; class Gammaproteobacteria; order Burkholderiales; family Burkholderiaceae_C; genus Pseudaquabacterium. The sequence continues at coordinate 1,334 of CAYPDO010000431.1, read as the reverse complement.
TTGGGCCTGGGCGCGCAGCCGCCGCAGCCCGAGTGGGGCGCGATGATCGCCACCGGCCGGCAGTTCGTGCTGGACCAATGGTGGGTGGCCGCCGCCCCCGGCGCCGCCATCTTCATCGTGAGCCTGGGTTTCAACCTGCTGGGCGATGGGCTGCGCGATGCGCTCGATCCCAAGGGTGATCAATGAGCACGCATGAGCCGCTGCTGACCGTGCAGAACCTGCGTGTGGCCTACCCGCAGCGCGAAGGGGGCTTGCGCGAAGTGGTGCGCGGCGTGAGCTTTGCACTCAGCCGGGAGCGGCTCGGCATCGTGGGTGAATCGGGCTCGGGCAAGAGCCAGACCGGCCGCGCCATCCTGGGCCTCACCGCCCCCGGCGGCCAGGTGACGGCCGATGCGTTGCACTTCGACGGCATCGACCTGCTGCACTGCCCGCCCGCCCAGCGCCGCGCGCTGCGTGGCGGGCGCATCGCCATGGTGCTGCAAGACCCCAAGTTCAGCCTGAACCCGGTGATGACGCTGGGCGCGCAGATCACCGAAACCCTGCGCGCCCACCAGCCCACCGTGGGCCGCACGGAGGCCCAGCGCCGCATGCTGGCCGCGCTGGAGGCCGTGCGCATCGACGACCCCGCGCGCGTGGCCGGCCTGTACCCGCACGAGGTATCCGGCGGCATGGGCCAGCGGGCGATGATCGCGATGATGCTGATCGCCGGGCCCGAGCTGCTGATTGCCGACGAACCCACCTCGGCGCTGGACGTCACCGTGCAGCTGGAGGTGCTGGGCATCCTGGACGGCCTGGTGCGCGAGCGCGGCATGGGCCTGGTGTTCATCTCGCATGACCTGCGCCTGGTGAGCAGCTTCTGCGACCGCGTCTTGGTGATGTATGCCGGCCGCGTGGTGGAAACGCTGGACAGCGGCCGCCTGCACGAGGCCACCCACCCCTACACCCAGGGCCTGCTGAACTGCCTGCCGCAGATTGATGCGCCGCGGCATCCGCTGCCCGTCTTGGACCGCAAACCCGAATGGCTGGCATGAGCGACACCCCGGCCGCGATTGGCCTGAGCGTTCAAGGCCTGACGGTGCGCTACGGCGCCTTCACCGCGCTGAACGACGTGGGCTTCACGCTGGCCCCTGGCGAGGCCCTGGGCCTGGTGGGCGGCAGCGGCTCGGGCAAGAGCACGGTGCTGCGCGCCATCTGCGGCTTGGCCCCGCGCAGCGCCGGCCAGGTGCTGCTGAACACCGAAGGCGAAGGCGCCACCACCGCGCTGCCCACCCCCGGCAGCCTGGCCTTCCGCCGCTGCGTGCAGATGGTGTTCCAGGATCCGTTCGGCTCGCTCC
>CAYPDO010000430.1:0-4537 GCA_964409495.1 uncultured Bordetella sp. | reverse complement strand
CCATCGGGCTTGAAGGTACCCAGAAAAGGGGGTTTTCGAAAGGTACCGAGGAGACAACCTTCCACGGATGCCCTGGCTTCGCAGCCCAGGCCCCGGTGTGAGAACGACGCGTCAGGAAAGTTCCGCGTGTCGGTCTACACGATGCATCAGTTCACAAGCCCCACCGAGCAGCCGCCGCGAAACCGGCTTGCCGGGCCGCTGGCGGCGCCCCCTGGGGGGAAGCGCCACAGGCGCTTCGGGGGGGGCCAATCAGGCCGCGCGCTTGGCCGTCTTGGCAGCGGCTTGCGAGGCCTTCACCGCGGTGCTGGTCACGGCGTTGAAGTTGGCTTCCACGATGTCGGCGGCCTGCTTGGCGGCCTTCTGGGCGCTTTCGTAGGCGTTGTTGGCGGCGGTCATGGCCGACTTCACCAGCGTGGCGGCGTTCTCGGTGCCGGCCGGGGCGTTCTTGATGGCGGCATCGACGGCGCCGGCAAAGCTCTTCTGCATTTCAGCGAACTGGGCTTCGGCGGTCTTGCTCACCTCGGCGCTGGTGGCCGCGGCGATGTCGTACAGGTGACGGCTGTAGGCGGCGGCCTTCTCGGCGCTGGGCTGCAGCAGGCTGGCTTGCAGGGCCAGCAGCTCTTGCGCGTCCTTGGCGCTCAGCGCGGCCTTGGCCGTTTCTTGCGTCTCGGCCAGCGTGGCCTTGGCCACTTGCAGGTTCAGTTCGACAAGCTTCTCGACGCCTTCGAACGCCTTGCTGGTCAGGCCGAACAGGGTTTCGAGGTTGGCCTTGCTGGCGGCGGCAACTTGCTCGGGGGTCAGATAGGACATGGTGTGCTCCATTGGGTTGGGGGAACTGGTGTCTGGTCTGCAGGTATGCTGCACTGCAACATGGATTGAAGTATATGCACCGCGACAGGGAATACAAGTCTTTTATGTTGCGCTGCAGCAAATAAGCTAGGGGTGGATGCCTAGCGGCAGAATCGCGCCCGACCATGCAGGTGTTCAGCAACCACCGTTTTTCGATCGGCCTGCCGCCGGGGCACCGCTTTCCGATGCCCAAGTACGAACTGCTGCGCGACGCCGTGCAGGCGCACTGCCCGGACCTGAGCGTCACCGAGGCCGGACCGGCCAGTGATGGCGAGCTGGCCCTGGTGCACACGCCCGACTACATCCGCGCCGTGGTGGCGGGCAGCCTGAGCGCCGCGGCGCAGCGCGAGATCGGCTTTCCGTGGAGCGAGCGCATGGTCGAGCGCAGCCGGCGTTCGGTGGGCGCCACCGTGGCCGCCGCGCGCTCTGCGCTGGCCGAGCCCGGCGGTGGCGTGGCCTGCCACCTGGCCGGCGGCACCCACCATGCCTATGCCGACAAGGGCAGCGGCTACTGCGTGTTCAACGATGTGGCGGTGGCCGCGCGCCTGATGCAGGCCGAGGTGTACCGCAAGACGCGCTTTCGCCAGCGCACGCTGCGCGTGTGGGTCATCGACCTGGACGTGCACCAGGGCAATGGCACGGCGGCGATCTTCCGTGACGACCCCAGCGTGTTCACGCTGTCGCTGCACGGGGCGAAGAACTTTCCGTTCCGCAAGGAGCCGGGCGACCTGGATGTGGACCTGCCCGACGGCTGCGCCGATGCCGAGTACCTGGCGGCGCTGGATGCGGCGCTCGACAGCGCCTGGGCACGGCAGCTGCCCGATGGCGCGCCGGGCCTGGCCTTCTATCTGGCCGGCGCCGATCCGCACGAGAGCGACCGCCTGGGCCGCCTGAAGCTCAGCGACGCCGGCCTGGCCGCGCGTGACCAGCGTGTGTTCGACTTCCTGCGCGCGCAGCGCGTGCCGGTGGCCGTGACCATGGCCGGCGGCTACGGCCGCGACATCGCCACCACGGTGGCGGTGCAGCTGCGCACGGTGCAGCTGGCCCACGCGGCCTGGCGGGCCTGGCAGGACGGCCGGGCAGGGCCGGGCGTGTGACGCGGTCGCGTGGGCGAAAGCCCGCGGCCCGGCCGCACGCGACAATGCGCGCCGCCGCATTCGGCATCCCAGGTTTCCACCGTTCTTCCAGAGGCCCCCGCCGATGAGCGCCAAACCCCAACCCGGCCACCGCGAGCAGTACCCGCACCGGTCGGCCATCACCACCCGGTGGATGGACAACGACGTGTACGGCCATGTCAACAACGTGCAGTACTACAGCTTCTTCGACACGGTGGTCAACCGCTACCTGATCCAGGCCGGCGCGCTCGACATCCACGGCGGTGCCACCATCGGCCTGGTGGTCGAGACGCATTGCAACTACTTCGCGCCGCTGGCCTTTCCGCAGGACGTGGAAGCCGGCCTGCGTGTGGCGCATGTGGGCTCGTCGAGCGTGCGCTACGAGGTCGGCCTGTTTGCGCCCGGTGAGCCGCTGGCCGCGGCGCAGGGGCACTTCGTGCACGTGTACGTCGACCGCGAGACGCGCCGGCCGGTGAAGCTGCCGCCGGCCCTGCTGCAGGCGCTGGCACCGCTGCAACGGAGCGCGTCATGAGGCGCGTGGCCCCTGGCCTGGCCGCGCCCCGGCTGGCCGGCCTGCTGCTGGCCGGCCTGGCGCCGCTGGCCCAGGCCGCCGAGGTGGATGGCCGCGCGCTCAGCGCGGCCGGCGGCGCCTGGTGGGGTCTGCCGTTTGCCGGCATGCTGCTGTCGATCGCCTTGATGCCGCTGCTGCTGCCCTTCGTGTGGCACAAGCACTTCGGCAAGATCGCCATCGGCTGGGCGCTGGCCTTCGTGCTGCCGCATGCCGTGATGCAGGGCGCGGGCGCCACCGGCGGCGCGCTGCTGCACATGCTGTGGGCCGAGTACCTGCCCTTCATCGTGCTGCTGACCGCGCTGTTCACCGTCTCGGGTGGCATCTTCGTGCGCGGCAACCTGCATGGCAGCCCGGGGCTCAACACCGGCCTGCTGGCGCTGGGGGCGGTGCTGGCCAGCATCATGGGCACCACCGGCGCGTCGATGCTGCTGATCCGCCCGCTGATCCGCGCCAACGACAACCGCAAGCACACCGTGCATGTGTGGGTGTTCTTCATCTTCATCGTCAGCAACATCGGCGGCTCGCTCACGCCGCTGGGCGATCCGCCGCTGTTCCTGGGCTTTCTGCAGGGCGTGAGCTTCTTCTGGACGCTGCACACCCTGCTGCCCGAAACCCTGTTCTGCGTGGCCGTGCTGCTGGCGCTGTTCTGGCTGATCGACCGCCACTGGTATGCCCGCGAAGGCGTGCTGCCGCGCGACCCCACGCCCGACGACCACCGCTTCGGCCTGGATGGCGGCATCAACCTGGCCCTGCTGGCCGTGGTGGTGGCCCTGGTGCTGATGAGCGGCGCCTGGAAGCCCGGCATCGTGCTGCACCTGCCCGGCGCGGATGTGGAATTGCAGAACCTGCTGCGCGACGTGGCGCTGCTGGGCGTGACCCTGGCCTCGGTGCTGCTGACGCCGCGGCAGGTGCGCGACGCCAACCAGTTCGGCTGGGGCCCGATGCAGGAGGTGGCCAAGCTGTTCATCGGCATCTTCATCACCATGCTGCCGGTGCTGGCCATGCTGCGCGCCGGGCACGATGGCGCCTTTGCCGGTGTGCTGCGCGCCGTCACCGGGCCCGATGGCCAGCCGCTGCCCTGGGCCTATTTCTGGGCCTCGGGCCTGCTGTCGTCCTTTCTGGACAACGCGCCCACCTACCTGGTGTTCTTCAACCTGGCCGGCGGTGATGTGCAGCAGCTGATGGGCCCGCTGGCGGCCACGCTGGCGGCCATCTCGGCCGGCTCGGTGTTCATGGGCGCCAACAGCTACATCGGCAACGCGCCCAACTTCATGGTCAAGGCCATCGTCGAGGACCGCGGCCTGAAGATGCCCAGCTTCTTCGGCTACATGGCCTGGAGCTTCGGCATCCTGGTGCCGCTGTTCGTGGTGGTCACCTTCGTCTGGATGCGCTGAGCCCATGGCCGCAACGCACAAGCCGCGACTGCTGGTCGCCATTCCCATGTTTGCCGAGGTGCTGGCCGAACTGGGCGAATTTTTCGAGGTCGATGCCGCCGGCGATCACCCGATCGCGGATGGCGCCGAACTGGCCCGCCGCGCCCAGGGCTGCCAGGCGCTGCTGGTGGCCGGCACGCCGCGCATCGACGCCGCGCTGCTCGATGCCTGCCCCGCGCTGCGCGCCGTGTGCAGCATGGCCGTGGGCTACAACAACATCGACGTGCCGGCATGCACCGCGCGCGGCGTGCTGGTGAGCAATGCGCCCGATGTGCTCACCGAGACCACGGCCGATTTCGGCTTTGCGCTGATGATGGCCACCGCGCGGCGCATGGCCGAGAGCGAGCACTTTCTGCGCGCCGGCCAGTGGACGCAGTGGCGCTACGACCTGTTTGCCGGCAGCGATGTACATCGCGCCACGCTGGGCATCCTGGGCATGGGCCGCATCGGCCAGGCCATCGCCCGGCGCGGCGCGCTGGGCTTCGGCATGCCGGTGATCTATCACAACCGCAGCCGCCTGCCCGCCGAACAGGAGGCGCCGATCGGCGCGCGCTGGGTCAGCAAGGACG
>CAYPDO010000429.1:0-4562 GCA_964409495.1 uncultured Bordetella sp. | reverse complement strand
GCGTGGGCGGCTCGTAACCGCGGATCTCCTGCACCTTCAGGATGTCGATGCCGTACTCCTCGGCGCCGAGCTTGAACGACAGCACCTCGCGCGGCGCTCCGCGCACGGCGGCCTGCGCGGCGTGTTGGACGGCGTTGGATTCGGCGGCGTTGATCGCACTCATGGCTGGTCCTCGCGGGCTGGGTGGGCGGCGCTGGGCCGGCCGGATGAAAGTTGCCCGAATCATCGCGCCACGCCCGCGCCGCCGATGGCGCGAAAAGACCGGACAGCGGCCGCCATTTCGTGCTCAGCGGCCGGCTGATTCACCGCTGCGACAATGCCGTGATGACCCGCTCGCAGGATGCCTCGCCGCAGGATGTGCTGTTTGCCGCCGAGGCGCTGCTGCCCGGTTCGTCCGAGCCTGCCGGTGCGCCCGCGGCCGGCGCCGGTGCCGGCCGGGTGCCGCTGGCCGAGCGACTGCGCCCGCGTCAGCTCGACGAGGTGATCGGCCAGTCGCACCTGCTGGGTGAGGGCAGGCCGCTGCGCCTGGCCTTCCAGTCGGGCCGCCCGCATTCGATGATCTTCTGGGGCCCGCCGGGCGTGGGCAAGACCACGCTGGCGCGCCTGACCGCGCATGCCTTCGATTGCGAGTTCATCGCGCTGTCGGCGGTGTTCTCGGGTGTCAAGGACATCCGCGCCGCGATGGAGCAGGCGCAGCTGCACCTGGCCCGTGGCCAGCGCACGATCCTGTTCGTCGACGAGATCCACCGCTTCAACAAGTCGCAGCAGGATGCGCTGCTGCCGCATGTCGAGTCGGGCCTGTTCACCTTCATCGGTGCCACCACCGAGAACCCGTCGTTCGAGGTGAACTCGGCGCTGCTGTCGCGCGCCCAGGTGTATGTGCTGAAGTCGCTGGACGAGGCCGAACTGCGCCAGCTGCTGGCGCGCGCCCGCGCCACCGCGCTGGCCGACCTGGCCTTTGACGAGCCCGCCATTGCCACGCTGGTGGGCTATGCCGATGGCGACGCGCGGCGGCTGCTGAACCTGCTTGAGCAGTGCCAGACCGCCGCCGGTGCCGCCGGCCGCACGCAGGTGGATGCGGCCTTCATCACCGATGCGCTGAGCCTGAACGCCCGGCGCTTCGACAAGGGCGGCGACAACTTCTACGACCAGATCTCGGCGCTGCACAAGTCGGTGCGTGGCTCCAGCCCCGATGGCGCGCTGTACTGGCTCAGCCGCATGCTCGATGGCGGCGCCGATCCGCGCTACCTGTCGCGCCGCATCGTGCGCATGGCCTGGGAGGACATCGGCCTGGCCGATCCGCGCGCCATGCAGATTGCCAACGACGCCGCCGCCACCTTCGAGCGCCTGGGCAGCCCCGAAGGCGAGCTGGCGCTGGGCCAGGCCGTGATCTACCTGGCCATCGCGCCCAAGAGCAACGCCGGCTACAAGGCCTACAACGCCGCGCGGGCCTTCGTAAAGCAGGACGGCAGCCGCGAGGTGCCGGTGCACCTGCGCAATGCGCCCACCCGGCTGATGAAGGAGCTGGGCTACGGCCACGACTACCGCTACGCCCACGACGAGCCACATGCCTATGCGGCGGGCGAGACCTACCTGCCCGAGGGCCTGGCCGAGCCGCACTGGTACCAGCCGGTGCCGCGCGGCCTGGAAAGCAAGATCGGCGAGAAGCTGGCCTTCTTGCGACAGCTGGACGAGGCCGCGCGCAAATCCTGAGTCGCAGGGCCATGCGGGATACCCCGCGTTGCCGAACAAGTCACGGCGCGGCGCCGTGCTTTCCGAACAATGTTCGGCCACGCGGGGGGAACTACCCGGCAACTGCCGGAAACCCCCTGCCTACAATCCCGCCCAGTTTGCACGGGCCGCAGGGCCCGCCGAGCCGGTGGCGGCCGGTTTCTTGCTAACGACAACAACAGACGACGACAACCCCGGGCGACCGGCCGCGATCCTGCGGCGCGGTGCACCGGCCGGCCCTCAGGAACGGAGACCCTCCGCGATGGACATCTTTTTGCAGCAGGTCATCAATGGTCTGGTGCTCGGGAGCATGTATGCGCTCGTGGCACTGGGCTACACGATGGTGTACGGGATCATCAACCTGATCAACTTCGCCCATGGCGAGGTGCTGATGGTGGGCGCACTCACCAGCTGGACGGTGGTGATGGTGCTCAAGGACGCCGGCCTGCCCGGCTGGCTGCTGCTGATCATCTCGCTGCTGGCGGCCATCGTGGTGTGCGCGGTGCTCAACTTCGCGATTGAGAAGATCGCCTACCGGCCACTGCGCAACGCGCCACGCCTGGCGCCGCTGATCACCGCCATGGGCATGAGCCTGCTGCTGCAGACCCTGGCCATGATGATCTGGAAGCCCAGCACCAAGCCCTACCCGATCCTGCTGCCCAGCGATCCCTTCTTCATCGGCGGCGCGGTCATCAACACCACGCAGATCCTGATCCTGGGCGTCACGGCCATCACGCTGGCCGGGCTGATGTACCTGGTCAACAAGACCAAGCTGGGCCGCGCGATGCGCGCCACTGCCGAGAACCCGCGCGTGGCCGCGCTGATGGGCGTCAAGCCCGACATGGTGATCTCGGCCACCTTCATCATCGGCGCCGCGCTGGCCGCGCTGGCCGGCGTGATGTACGCCGCCAACTACGGCACCGTGCAGCACACCATGGGCTTCCTGCCCGGGTTGAAGGCCTTCACCGCCGCGGTGTTCGGCGGCATCGGCAACCTGGCCGGGGCGATGGTCGGCGGCGTGCTGCTGGGCGTGATCGAGGCGCTGGGCTCGGGCTACATCGGCGCGCTCACCGGCGGCGTGCTGGGCAGCCAGTACTCCGACATCTTCGCCTTCGCGGTGCTGATCCTGGTGCTCACGGTGCGGCCGCAGGGCCTGCTGGGTGAGCGTGTGGCCGATCGCGCCTGACCCGACGACGGAGCCAACAACCATGAAGAACAAACTCGTCGTGTTCCTGCTGGCCGCGCTGGCGCTGCTGGTGCTGCCGCTGATCGCCCAGCATGCCGGCAACTTCTGGGTGCGCATGCTCGACTTCGCGCTGCTGTACGTGCTGCTGGCGCTGGGCCTGAACATCGTGGTGGGCTATGCCGGCCTGCTCGACCTGGGCTATGTGGCCTTCTACGCCGTGGGTGCCTACATGTTCGGCCTGCTGGCCAGCCCGCACCTGACCGACACCTTCCCGGCCATCCAGGCCATGTTTCCGCAGGGCCTGCACCTGCCCATCTGGGCGGTAATCCCGCTGGGTGCGGCGCTGGCCGGCCTGGCCGGCATGCTGCTTGGCGCGCCCACGCTGAAGCTGCGCGGCGACTACCTGGCCATCGTGACGCTGGGCTTCGGCGAGATCATCCGCGTGTTCATGAACAACCTGGACCGCCCGGTCAACATCACCAACGGCCCCAAGGGCCTGCAGCAGATCGACAGCATCAAGCTCTTCGGCATGGACTTCGGCCGTCCGGGCGAGCTGTTCGGCCTGGAGTTCTCGTCGGTCACCAAGTACTACTACCTGTTCCTGCTGCTGGTGGTGGTCAGCGTGGTGATCAGCTACCGGCTCGAGCGCAGCCGCATCGGCCGCGCCTGGATGGCCATCCGCGAGGACGAGATCGCCGCCAAGGCCATGGGCATCAACACGCGCAACATGAAGCTGCTGGCCTTCGGCATGGGCGCCACCTTCGGCGGCGTGTCGGGCGTCATGTTCGCCACCTTCCAGAACTTCGTCTCGCCCGAATCCTTCTCGCTGCAGGAAAGCGTGATGATCGTGGCCATGGTGGTGCTGGGCGGCATCGGCCACATCCCCGGCGTGGTGCTGGGCGCGGTGCTGCTGGCGGCCCTGCCCGAGGCGCTGCGCTGGGTGGCCGGCGAGCTGGACCTGCAGCGCCTGACCGACGGCCGCGTGGATGCCGCCATCCTGCGCCAGCTGCTCATCGCGCTGGCCATGATCGCCATCATGCTGCTGCGCCCGCGCGGCCTGTGGCCGGCCCCTGAACATGGCAAGGCCGCACCGCAGCCGGTGAGCCCCGCACGCTGAGCACGAGAGAGGCAAACACAACATGAGCGACATCGTGCTGAACGTGCAGGCCGTCTCCAAGCGCTTTGGCGGCCTGCAGGCGCTGAGCGACGTGGGCATCACCATCCGCAAGGGCCAGGTGTATGGCCTGATCGGCCCCAACGGCGCCGGCAAGACCACCTTCTTCAACGTCATCACCGGCCTGTACACGCCCGACTCGGGCAGCTTCGAGCTCGGCGGCGCGCCCTACAAGCCGACCGCGGTGCACGAGGTGGCCAAGGCCGGCATCGCGCGCACCTTCCAGAACATCCGCCTGTTCGCCGAGATGACGGCGCTGGAGAACGTGATGGTCGGCCGCCACGTGCGCAGCCAGTCGGGCCTGATCGGCGCGGTGTTCCGCACCGGCGGCTTCAAGGCCGAGGAGAAGGCGATCGCCGCGCGTGCGCAGGAGCTGCTCGACTATGTCGGCATCGGCAAGTACGCCGACTACAAGGCGCGCACGCTGAGCTACGGCGACCAGCGCCGCCTGGAGATCGCCCGCGCGCTGGC
>CAYPDO010000428.1:0-4566 GCA_964409495.1 uncultured Bordetella sp. | reverse complement strand
GCGTGGGCCAGATGCGCGTGCCGCTGGGCGTGTTCGGCATGATCTACGAGAGCCGGCCCAACGTGACGATCGAGGCCGCCAGCCTGGCCATCAAGAGCGGCAATGCCTGCATCCTGCGCGGCGGCAGCGAGGCCCTGCACAGCAACCTGGCGCTGTGGCGGCTGGTGCAGGCCGCGCTGGTGCAGGCCGGCCTGCCGGCCTGCGGGGTGCAACTGATCGAGACCACCGACCGCGCCGCCGTGGGCCGGCTGATCGCCATGCCCGAATACGTGGACGTGATCATCCCGCGCGGCGGCAAGGGCCTGATCGAGCGCATCAGCGCCGAGGCGCGCGTGCCGGTGATCAAGCACCTGGATGGCAACTGCCACACCTACGTGGACGCGCAGGTGGATCTGGATTTGGCGGTGAAGGTCACCGACAACGCCAAGACGCAGAAGTACAGCCCCTGCAATGCCACCGAGGGCCTGCTGGTGCATGCCGACCAGGCGCAGGCCTTTCTGCCGCGCATCGGCGCGGTGTTTGCGGCCAAGGGCGTGGAGATGCGCTGCGACGCCGCGGCCAAGGCCATCCTGAGCCGCGTGCCCGGCGCGGTGGTGGTGGACGCCACCGAGGCCGACTGGGCCACCGAATACCTCGACAAGATCATCAGCGTGAAGGTGGTGGCCAGCCTGGACGAGGCCATTGCGCACATCAACCGCCATGGCAGCCACCACACCGATGCCATCCTGACCACCAACCACCCGAACGCGATGCGCTTTCTGCGCGAGGTGGATTCGGCCAGCGTGATGGTCAATGCCAGCACGCGCTTTGCCGACGGCTTCGAATATGGCCTGGGCGCCGAGATCGGCATCAGCACCGACAAGTTCCACGCCCGCGGGCCGGTGGGGCTGGAAGGCCTCACGTCGATGAAGTGGGTGGTGCTGGGCCAGGGCGAGGTGCGGGCATGACCGCGCCCGAAGCGCCTTCGGCACCTGGCCCCAGGGGGCGCCACCCGCGGCCCGGCAGCGCCGGATCTGCGGTGGCCGCCGGGCTGCTGGCGTGAGCGGCGGCCGCATGGATTCGCGCACGGCCCTGGTTCTGTTCTCCGGCGGCCAGGATTCCACCGCCTGCCTGGCCTGGGCGCTGGACCGTTACGCCCGCGTGGAGACCATCGGTTTCGACTATGGCCAGCGTCACCGCATCGAGCTGGCATGCCGCCAGGTGCTGCGGCGCGAGCTGGCCGCGCAGTTTCCGCATTGGGGTGCACGGCTGGGCGACGACCATGTGCTGGATCTGTCGCTGCTGGGCCAGATCAGCGACACCGCACTCACCCGCGAGCGCGCCATCGAGCTGCAGGCCAACGGCCTGCCCAACACCTTCGTGCCCGGGCGCAACCTGCTGTTCCTGAGCTTTGCCGCCACGCTGGCCTACCGGCGCGGCGCCAGCGTGCTGGTGGGCGGCATGTGCGAGACCGATTTTTCCGGCTACCCGGATTGCCGCGACAACACGCTGAAGGCCCAGCAGGTGGCCTTGTCGCTGGGCCTGGACACGCCGATGACCATCGAGACGCCGCTGATGTGGCTGACCAAGGCCCAGACCTGGGCGCTCACCCAGGCGCTGGGCGGCGATGCACTGAACGCGCTGATCGTGGCCCACACCCACACCTGCTACCTGGGCGAGCGTGGCGCCCTGCAGGCCTGGGGCCATGGCTGCGGCCAGTGCCCGGCCTGTGCGCTGCGCGCCGCGGGCCATGCGCAATGGCTGGCCGGCCGATGACGGACGAGGGCTTCACGCTGGCGGCACTGCCCTGGGGCTGGATCGGCCTGCTGCTGGTGCTGGGCCTGTGGATGCTGGGCGCGCGCAACCGCATCGTGGCGCTGCGCGGCGCGGTGGCCGCGGCCTGGCAGCAGGTTGATGCGGTGATCAAGGCGCGCCAGCAGGCCATTGGCGCGCTGCTGGATGCCGCGCTGCCACGCCTGGCCGCCGAGCGTGGCGCGGTGGATGCGGTGGTGGGCGCGCAGATCCAGGTGGCCACCGCCGCCGAGGTGCTGCGCCGGCGCCCCACGCGCGAAGAGCCGGCGGCCGTGCTGGCGCGCGCCGAGATCAGCCTGGGCTCGGCGCTGGCCCGCCTGGTGGCCTTGATCGAGACCCATGGCGAGCTGCGCTTCGACAGCGAGATCGTGACCCAGCTGCGCACGCTGGCCGACCAGGCGCCGCGCCTGGGCTTTGCGCGCGAATCCTTCAACGAGGCCGTGCAGCGCTACAACGCCGCGATCGAGCAGTTCCCCACGCGGCTGCTGAACCAGCTGTACCGCTTCGAGCGCGCTGGCACGCTGTAGGCGCACGCGGCTGCGCGTACCCGCGGCGCCGGGTGCCCCAGTCAGCGGGCCGAGCGCCGGGCCGCCCCAAGCCGGCCCGCCAACCCGCCCGGCGGGTGGCGTCGCGTACCCGCGAAGCCGGGTGCCCCAGTCACCGTTCAGTCATCACGCTGGCCGTGGCGATGAGCTCGTCGAACAGCGCGATCGAGGCCTGGGCGCCCACCGCGTAGGGGTCGAGCACCGGCGTGGGCGAGTACTTCAGCAGCAGCGCCGGGTTCAGCCGGTTCATGTTCACCAGCCCCATCGACCAGCTCGAGAAGCGGCGCTCGCTGATCTCTTCATAGTGCAGCAGCTCCACATCGCTGTGGCGCGGGTCGCGCGCGATCTTCAGGTACAGGCGGTTGACCGCCGAGCGCCCGCCTTCCAGCGCCTGCATGAAGATGCCGCTGGCCGGGCAGTGGCACAGCAGGCCCGTGATGCCCTGGGCGGGGTTGTTTTCCTTGCACTGGCGCAGGATGGACGACAGCATGTCGGCATCGGCGTCGGGGGCGCAACGGCTTGCGTAGATCACTCGTACCAGCATGGTCTCAGCGCTCCTGGCTCTTCTTGGGCAGCAGCGAGAGAAATTCCCGCCGCAGGTTGGGGTCCTTCAGGAAGGCGCCGCGCATCACGCTGTTGGTCATGGCGGTGTCGTCGTCCTTCACGCCGCGCCAGTGCATGCAGAAGTGGTCGGCCTCCATCACGATGGCCAGGCCGTCGGGCTTCACGCGCTCTTGCAGCGCATCGGCCAGCATCACCACCGCCTCTTCCTGGATCTGCGGCCGGCTCATCACCCAGTCGCACACGCGGGCGTACTTGCTCAGGCCGATCAGGTTGCTGTGCTCGTTGGGCAGGATGCCGATCCACACCCGGCCCAGGATCGGGCACAGGTGGTGGCTGCAGGCCGAGCGCACGGTGATCGGGCCCACGATCATCAGCTCGTTCAGGCGCGAGAAGTTCGGAAACTCGGTCACCGCCGGCATCGGCACGTAGCGGCCGCGGAACACCTCCTCGACGAACATCTTGGCCACGCGCTTGGCGGTGTCGTGGGTGTTGTGGTCGCTGTCGGTGTCGATCACCAGGGCCTGCAGCACCTTGTGCATCTCGCGCTGCACCTCGGCCTTCAGCTCGGTGAGTTCGCCCTCGCGGATGTGGTCGGCGATGTTGTCGTTGGCATGGTAGCGGCAGCCGGCGTCCAGCAGCCGCCAGCGGATGCGCTCCGAGGCGGGCAGGCGGGCCAGCTCGGCTTCGCTGAGCTTGGGTCGTGCGGCGGTGTCCAGGGCCGTCATGTCGGGAGTTCCGTCGAGTGGGCGGGGGTGCATTGTGGGGCGGCCGGCTTGCACCCGGGTGTTGCAGGGGCACCGCCGGGCGCGCCGCAGGCCGTGCCGGCCGGGCCGGGCGCGGCTTAGACTCGCCGCCCATGTCCGCGCCTGCCCCTCCCCTGTCGCGCCTGCTCGATGCCGTGGCCGACGCGGTGGCGGCGGTGCGCGCCGGCCGCTCGCTCGACGCGCCGCTGGCCGCTTGCCCGGCCGAGCTGCGCGCCGGCACCCAGGCGCTGGCCTTCCACACGCTGCGCCACCTGGGCGCGGCGCTGGTGCTGCGCGCCGCACTGGCGCCCAAGGCGCCGCCGCCCAAGGTGGATGCGCTGCTGCTCACCGCGCTGGCCCTGCTGTGGCCCGGCCAGGACGACGGCGGCGCGCCGCCGCCCTATGCCGCGCACACCCTGGTCGATCAGGCGGTGACGGCCGCACGCAAGCGCACGCCGCAGGCGGCCGGCTTTGTCAACGCGGTGCTGCGGCGCTATCTGCGCGAGCAGGCGGCGCTGGTGGCCGACGCGCGCGCCCGGCCCGAGGCCTTGCACCAGCACCCGGTCTGGTGGATCGAGCGCGTGCGCGCCGACTGGCCCGGGCAGTTCGCCGCACTGCTGGCCGCCGCCAACCGCCTGGCGCCGATGGTGCTGCGGGTCAATGCCCGCCAGGGCGATGTGCCCGGCTACCTGGCGCGGCTGGCGGCCGCCGGCATCGGCGCGCGGGCGCTGGCCGATGCCGCCACGCCGCAGGCCATCGTGCTGGATCAGCCCTGCCCGGTGCAGGCGCTGCCGGGCTTTGCCGAGGGCGCGGTGTCGGTGCAGGACCGCTCGGCGCAGCGCGCCGCGCCGCTGCTGCTGGGCCCGGCCGGGGGCCTGCCGGCGCTGGCGCCGGGCGCGCGCGTGCTCGATGCTTGCGCCGCC
>CAYPDO010000427.1:0-4567 GCA_964409495.1 uncultured Bordetella sp. | reverse complement strand
GTGGCGTCGGGGCCCGGCGCCGCAATGCCGGTGTCGCCGGTGTCGCTGGTCTCGGTGGCAGGCGTGGCGGATGGGGCCCGCGCGGTCGCGTCCGCCGTCGCGGCCCCGGGCTGCGGCTTGGGCGTGGCGATCGGCGCCACCGGCGCTGGCGGCGGCATCAGGCGCACGCGCAGCGCTTCCAGATCCAGGCGGCGGGTCTGCCAGGGCAGGCTCAGGCTGGGCAGGCCGGGTTCGTCGCCCACGTCGGTCAGGCTCAGCAGCGGCAGGTGCAGCAGCAGCGAGCCCGACACCGCCCAGGCCAGTCGGCGGCGCCGGCGCTGCGGTGCGGGGTCCAGCTCGGGCGGCGCCATGTCGGGTGGCGGCACCTCATCGGCCGTCACTTCATCGGCCGTCACTTCATCGGCCAGCACCTCGCCGGGTTGCGGATCGCCGGGTGGCGTGGCCGGTGCGCAATCCGGCGCGCTGTCTGCAGGCCGGGATTCGTCCGGTGGTCCCTGCGCGGCGTCGGGTGCCTCGGGCAGCGGCCCCGACGCGCCCGGCTCGCCTGCGCCCACTGTCTCCCGGCGCTCCGGTCCGTCGAAATCCGCTGCCCACTGCATCGTGCGGATTGTCTGCTGGGCTTCGGCCGGGGCCGGCCCCCGCCTCCGGGATGGCCGGCGCCCCTAATCTGAGGCTGCGGCGGCGGGGTGTCTGGCGGCATGCTGCGGGCCGGCACATCACCGGCCAGACGCCAGGAAAGGGCTCACGCGATGCCGCACATGCACCAGCGCAACAGCCGTCCGGCACACCCGGCGCAGCCCCGCCGCGCAGAGGCCGTGCGCCAGTGCCGCAGCGCGCCGGCGGCCGATGCCGGGCAGCGCCGGCTGGCCGATCTGGCGCGCCAGTCCGGCGGTGCGAACGCCCATGGGCTGCCGCAGCGCCTGCGCGAAGGCGTCGAGCGCCTGTCCGGCCTGGCGATGGGCCATGTGCAAGTGCACCGTGATTCGCCCGAGCCCGCGCGCATGCAGGCGCTGGCCTTCGCCCAGGACGACCACATCCACCTGGCGCCCGGACAGGAGGCACACCTGCCGCACGAGGCCTGGCATGTGGTGCAACAGGCGCAGGGGCGGGTGGCAGCCACCCGCCAGCATGCCGGTGGCGCGGCCGTCAACGACGATCCAGCGCTTGAGCGCGAGGCCGACGCCATGGGCCGGGCGGCGCTGCAGGGCGCGTCGGCGCCAGCGGCCGCCCACCCGCCGCGCACCGCCGCCGTGCGGCCGGGGGGCGCCGCCGTCGCCCAGTGCGTGGGTGCGCTGAAGGTGGCCATCCGGCTGGCCGAAGGCGTGGCGGCCAGCGGTCCACCGGGCAAGACCCTGCTCGAGGTGTTCAACACCTACCGCGAGGAAGTGCGCGACGGCAAGGCCGCCGCGGCGAATGACTTCGCGGGCCGTGAGTCCGACTACGGCGCCCAGACCTCGTTTTCCAAGGCGCTGAAGGGGGCCGAGGTGCAGCTGGGGCAGCTCAAGAGCCGCATCCGCAACACCGCCGAGCTTGATTGCGATGCCCAGGGCGAGGTCACCACCAAGCCCGCCAAGCCCGTGCCCAGCACCACGGCCAGGAAGGGTGGCCCGCCGAAGGGCACCCAAGCCACCGAGAAGGGCAAGCCGGTGGGTCGCATCGTCGAAGGTAACGATGCCTTCGCGAAGGCCTCCGAGCCCTCGGGCAGCCAGGTGCATGCGCTGTACCACAAGTACGACGCCAACCAGGCCGACGGCTTGAAGGCCGGCAGCGACTACATCCAGGTGCACGGGCGGATGCTGCGGCGCCATGCCTTCCGCGGCATCACGCCGGCCGAGGTGCCGCAGATCCAGCGGGGCGGCACGGTCAAGCCGCTCATTTCCGATGATCTGGCGCGCACCCAGGCCCATGCCGGCATGCACTTCGAAAACGGCATGGGCTGGTGGCGTGACAGCACCGACGACAAGCTGGACCTGTCCTACCTGCAGCAGTTCTCCGACCTGACCGCGGTGGAACCCAGCACCTTCGGCTTCGTGCACGGCCGGCGTGGCGTCGGCAAGTTCTTCTCGTTCCGCTCGACACCGGGCGACATCACCTCGAACCACGGGGCCAGTTTCTCGAGCAATGGCGAGATCCAGGTCGACCTGGCCCAGGTGCCCGAAGACGACTTCGTCTTCCACTACGCCGGCGGCGGCGCGGCCTCGCTCAGCTCGGGCATCGCACCCGAGCACATCACCAACCAGCGCGAGCACGACAAAGAGGTGGCGCGTGCCCGCGAATCGGTGCTGCGCAACCGCGAGGTGATCCTGAAAGCCTACCCGGCCAGTGCCGTCACCTGGACCGAGCGGCCGAAGCTTGACCTCGACGCCATCCAGTCGCGTGGTTTCCACGACACATCACTGGGGCGCGCGAAGCCGGCCTTCATCGCCAACCCCGGCCGCTACCAGCAGGGCCGGCAGGAGGCGCTGGACCATGCCGAGGGCATGCGGCTGGGCGAGCAGCACAAGCGCGCGGGCCAGCGCATCACCCTGACCCGCAAGCAGGGCGAGAACGCGGCGTTCAAGCGCGGCTACTTCAAGGCCTACCACCAGATCTACACCACCTGAGGCGCCAGCCAGCGGCGGCCGGGGCCGGGGTGCCGACGCGCCCACGGGCGTGTCGCGGGCGCAGCGACCGACAATGCGCGCGGACCCGATGGACGTCCCGATGTCGCCAGCCCACGTGCCTGTCTCCCCTGCCTCTCCCGCCGACACCCTGGTGAGCCTGCGCGCCGGCGCGCTGCGCGGCGCCACCCGGCTCGATCTGCGCCACTGCGGCCTGACCGAGCTGCCGCCCGAGGTGCTGGCGCTGGCCGGCACGCTGCAGGTGCTGGATGTGTCGGGCAACGCGCTGGCCGATCTGCCCGCGGGTCTGGCGGCCTGCACGCGGCTGCACACGCTGTTTGCGTCCAGCAACCGCTTCACGCATCTGCCACCGGTGCTGGGCCGCCTGCCGGCGCTCGACACGCTGGGATTCAAGGCCAACCAGATCGCGCGGGTGCCGGCCGAGGCGCTGGCACCCACGCTGCGCTGGCTGATCCTCACCGACAACCAGGTGGCCGAGCTGCCGGCCACGCTGCGGCACTGCACCCGCATGCAAAAGCTGATGCTGGCCGGCAACCGGCTCAGGCAGCTGCCGCCGGGCCTGGGCGCGCTGCAGCGGCTGGAGCTGATCCGCCTGTCGGCCAACCGGTTCGCCCGCCCGGCCGATGCGCTGCCGCCAGAGCTGCTGGCGCTGCCGCGCCTGGCCTGGCTGGCGCACGGCGGCAACCCCTATGCGCTGGCGGCCGAGGCGCAGGCCGCCCAGGCCGACGCCACGCCGCACATCGCCTGGGCGCGGCTGCAACTGCAGGGCCTGCTGGGCGAGGGCGCCTCGGGCCACATCCATGCGGCGCTGCTGGATGCACACACCCAGGCGCTGCCGGTGGCCGTGAAGCTGTTCAAGGGCGCCGTCACCAGCGACGGCCTGCCGGCCAGCGAGATGGCGGCCAGCATCGCCGCCGGCTCGCACCCGCACCTGGTGGGTGCGCTGGGCCGGATAGCCGGCCATCCCGAGGGCCGGCTGGGCCTGGTGATGTGCTGCGTGCCGGCGCAGTGCCGCGCGCTGGCCGCGCCGCCCAGCATGCACAGCTGCAGCCGCGACGTGTATGCGCCCGGTCTGCACCTGCCCGCCGCGCGCGCGGTGGCCATTGCCGAAGCGCTGGCCTCGGCGCTGGCCCACCTGCATGCGCGGGGCCTGGCGCATGGCGACCTGTATGCCCACAACATCCTGGTCGATGACGCCGGCACCTGCCTGCTCGGCGATCTGGGCGCGGCTTCCTTCCTGCCCCATGACGACTGCGCGCGCGCCGATGCCTTGCGCCGGCTCGACTGGCGTGCCTACCGTGTGCTGGTGGACGAGCTGGCGGCGGTGTGCGAGGCGCCGCAGGCGCTGGCGCCCTGGCTGCAGCGCGCTGCCACCGCAGGGGCCTGAGCCATCGCCTGGACGCCGCTACGTCAATCAACGTATGGGCCGCCCCAGGGCGGGTTTCCACAATGGACCGCATCCAGCCCAACACCTCCGGAGCGCGTCCATGCACCACGGCGACATATCCAGCAGCCACGACACCGTCGGCGTGGCGGTGGTCAACTACAAGATGCCGCGCCTGCACAGCAAGGCCGAGGTGCTGGACAACGCGCGCGCCATCGCCCGCATGATCGAGGGCATGAAGATCGGCCTGCCGGGGCTGGACCTGGTGGTCTTTCCGGAGTACAGCACCCACGGCATCATGTACGACCCGCAGGAGATGTACGACACCGCGGCCACGGTGCCGGGCGACGAGACGGCCATCTTCGCCGCCGCCTGCCGCAAGGCCGGGGTGTGGGGCGTGTTCTCGCTCACCGGCGAGCGCCATGAAGAGCATCCGCACAAGGCGCCCTACAACACCCTGATCCTGATGAACGACCAGGGCGAGGTGGTGCAGTTGTACCGCAAGATCATGCCCTGGGTGCCCATCGTGGGCTGGTACCCCGGCAGCTGCTCCTATGTCAGC
>CAYPDO010000426.1:0-4572 GCA_964409495.1 uncultured Bordetella sp. | reverse complement strand
ACTGGCCGTACCTGTGGATCGACGCCACCTACGTCAAGGCCCGCGAGGCCGGCTCCATCCAGAGCGTGGCGGTGATAGTGGCCGTGGCGGTCAACACCGAAGGCCAGCGCCAGGTCATTGGCATGAAGGTCGGACCCAGTGAGGCCGAGACGTTCTGGACGGAGTTCCTGCGCAGCCTGATGCGCCGTGGGCTGCGCGGGGTCAAGCTGGTGATCTCCGACGCCCACCTGGGCCTGAAGGCCGCCGCCGCCAAGGTTCTCAAGGCCACCTGGCAGCGCTGCCGCGTGCACTTCATGCGCAACGCCCTGGCGCACGCCAACAAGACGCAGCGGCGCATGGTCAGCGCCACCATCGCCACCATCTTCGCCCAAGACACAGCCGATGCCGCACATGCGCAGTGGCGCGCCGTGGCCGATCAGCTGCGCAGCAAGCTGCCCAAGCTCAGCGCGTTGATGGACGTCGCCGAGCACGAGGTGCTGTCGTACATGAACTTCCCCAGGGCGCACTGGCTGCAGATCCACAGCACCAACCCGCTGGAGCGGCTGAACGCCGAGATCAAGCGCCGGACCAATGTCGTGGGCATCTTCCCCAACGACGCGGCCGTCACCCGGCTGGTGGGCGCCATGCTGCTCGAGCAGAGCGACGAGTGGAGCTTGAACCGCCGATACATGCAGCTTGAAGGCCTGCAGACCCTCACCGATACTGCCCCCACTCGCCTGCCTGCCGTGCAGCGCTGAGTACCGCGCATCCCAGCCCTCCCGGGCTCACGGACTTACACCACGCGCTGGGACACGATCCGCGCTTGCTCTTCGTGTTCGGTTGGTATCTGAGCCTGAGCGGGGAGCATGAGCCTGTGTGTTGCGGCGATGCCGGCGCCGGCAAACAGATTCTTGTGACCGTGTCACAAGAATCGATCTGCACCCCCAGCCCGCCCGGGACGTCGGCGCGGTCGCCAGTCTGAGCACCTGCTGATGCCGCAGGAGATTCTTCCTGTGATCGCAGGAATGGTGGACACAATTCCCACCAGCGGAGAGCAAAATTCCTGCGTAAGCAGGAATTTCATTGACAGATTGCCACCAGTCAGTCCATATTCCTTCAAACGTAGGAATTTCATGAAACTGCCTTTGTACACTGTTGAAGGTGCCGGCTTGGCCATTCGGGCACTGCGCAAGCAGGCCAACATCCGCATCGACGACTTCGCGCTCACCGCGCAGGTGAGCAAACAGTTCATGACCGATCTGGAAAACGGCAAGGCCACGGTCCAGATGGGCAAGGCGCTGGCGCTGCTGCGCAACCTGGGCGTGAAGGTGGTCATGGAACTGCCTGACACGGCCGCAGCGGCCGTCGAGGCCGAACGCGACCGGCGCGTGCGCCGCAAGGCAGCGCGCAGCGCAAGAGCCAAGACCGATGCGTGAACTGCAGGTCTTCGTTGATCAGCACCGCGTCGGCAGCTTGCGCGAGGACAACGATCTCTGGGTGCTGACCTACGACCCCGAATGGGCCCGCCGGGACGATGGCTTCGACCTGTCGCCAGCGCTGCCGCGCAGCACTCTGGAGCACCGCGATGGCGCGACAGTCCGCCCCGTCCAGTGGTACTTCGACAACCTGCTGCCGGAAGAAGCGTTGCGGCGCCTGGTGGCCCGCGATGCGGGCCTGCGTGACCATGAGGACGCCTTCGCGCTGCTCGAATACCTGGGCGCAGAGTCAGCCGGTTCACTGACCTTGCTGCCGTCGGGCACTCCAGCGCCCAGCGATGCCGCGCTTCGGCCGCTGCCACATGCCGCGCTGAGCCAACGCATCCGACAGCTGCCCCGCACCACGCTCACCCGTGAGGCACCCAAGCGAATGTCGGTGGCGGGCGCCAAGCACAAGCTGCTGGTCGTGCGCAAGGGCGACGATCTGTTCGAACCGGTGGGCGCCACGCCCTCCACACACATCCTCAAGCCCGACCATCCGGATGTGCAGACCTACCCTGCGTCGGCCTTCGTCGAGCACCTGACCATGGGCCTGGCGCGGGCGGCCGGGCTGCCCGTGCCGGCTTTCGGCCTGCTGCATGTGCCCGAGCCGGTCTATGTGATCGAACGATTCGATCGCCGTACCGACCCGCACACGCTGCAAGCTTCCACGGGTGCGGCACCCCCGCAGGTGAGCCGCCTGCACGTCATCGACGCCTGCCAGCTGCTCAACAGGTCACGCCTCTTCAAGCACGCCGGCGCCACGGTGCCCGCGTTGCGCGAGGCCATCGAGCGCACCGGAGACACGCTGACCCTGCCGCAACGCCTGTTTCGCTGGCTGGTGTTCAACCTGCTTGTGGGCAACGACGACTGCCATCTGAAGAATCTCTCGTTCATCGTTGACGCGGGCAGCATCACCCTGGCGCCGCATTACGACATGTTGGCCACGGGGGTGTTTCACACGCGCGCCATGGCGGGTGACGAGGGTCGCTGGCCACAGGTGGAACTGGCCGTGCGCCTCGCGGACGATGTGCGGCACTTCAGCGCCGTCACACACGAGGCAGTGATGGCCGCAGCGACGGTGCTGGGTGTGCCGCGGCCCGTGGCTCGGCGTGTTGTGCAGGAAGTTGTGACGCGCACCCTGCGCCAGTTAGACCGCGTCTATGCAGGGTACTTTCCGGCCGAGGCCCGGCTGCTCAACGACGCGGCTCCGGAGAGCACATCTGTCGATGACGCGGTGGCCAGTGCGGGCCCCTGGCGGGGGCAGGAGATCGACCCGTCAATGGCTCCGGCCATCGAGCGCCGCATCCTGCGAGTCCTTCGCTACGTGGTCCTGCCTGAGATGAAAAACCGGTTGCTGAACTGACCCCGAGGTCAAGCGCCATAGGTCAGATGGTCTCGGCCCGACGCTGGCGACCAGTATTCACTGGACGGACAGTCATATCGAGGCTCGCACCACAAAAACGAACTAACCGCACGCTTGCGTTGGTTTCTATGCTTTTGCGCGTGTGGTCGTCTCGTGCATGACAAACACCTTGGCGTTAGTTCGTTTCTAAACTGGCGCGTAAGGGCAAAGCGCTCCAGATGTGGAGCGGGGTCACCTAGGTCATCAGGGCCATGCCGGTCTGATCGGCCGTCCAGGCGACCTCCTGGCCATCGGATCGAAAGCTATTTCGGCGGCGACTGCCCCTGTGCAGGGTGGCCCTGTGCCTGGCCTTGGTGGTCGCGGCTCTCCTGGCCCTAAGGTGCCGGCTGGCGCTGATCTACAGCGCGCGGGCTCACGGCAACATCACGCTATTCACATGACCGACGGCGCTCGCCAGCAGTGACAGACCAGCGCATCGTCACCGAATGCCTGCTTCATGTCCTGGGTCGTAGAGAGAATCCGCCATTGCACTCGCGCGCATCCCCGGGGCCGTCAAGGCAGGCTCAAGTTCATGCCGAGCATCCTGGCGAGTCCGAACGTCAAGGTCAGCAAGACGAGCAGCACAAGCAGGAAGATGGCAACGATCTTGGTGCCCACGCGCAGCAGCGCATGCCCGTCGGCCTTCGTCTTCTCTCGGTCGTAGTGCCACTTGACGGCAAAGTACATGCCGGTGACGAAAACCAAACCCTTGAAGAGAACGAAGACGACAAGAACCCAATCCACTGGTGCACGCTCGCCGCTGGCTCGAAAGCAGCGATCTTGACCGCAAACAAGAGCCGATGGCATTGGACGTTTTGACTCACCGCGCGCGCAGAGACGTTGCGGTCGGCTGAAGCGTTCAGGTCCCGTTGGCCGGTGAACCGGGCCCAGGTGTTCGGTGCCGGCCGCACGCACAACGCGGGCACAACGCGGGCACAAGGCGAGCCCCCGCACGCAGCGAACGCACGGCGCTGGGCGACACTTGCACCCTCATGTCAGCCACTCTCCCGAGCGACGCTCCGCGCGCTGCCAAGCCGCCGGCGCTGCCCAATCCCAAGCACCTGCAACGTCTGCCGGCACACATCGGCTGGGCGCAGGTGGAGCGCATCCGCCATGCCGTGCACTGCCTGCCGCAGGTGGTGAAGCCCGCCGACTACGTGCCCGAGCACAGCCCCGGCTTCGAGAGCCGGCTGGACACGCTGGGCCTGGTGCAACTGCAGAAGGCGGCGCCCGGTGGTCGTCCCAGCCGCTGGATCGAACCCGGGCTGATGGACAGCGCGCTGGCTCACCTGGATGCCGTCGGCACCGGGCCCGACGCCCGCCCGCTGATGTTGGAACGCCGCGCCGCGCTGGAAGGCCTGGGCGTCACGCGCCAGGGCGGCGTCTTTGCGCGGCAGGTGAGCCACACGCTTGCGGTGCCGGTGCCCGAGGGCACGCCGTGGCCGATCACGGTGCAGTACCGCGTACCGGTGGATGCGGCGCCTGTGTGGGCCTTCTACCGCAGCGGTGACCTGGCCGCCCTGCGGGCTGCGCTGGGGCCCACGCCTGACCATCCGCAGGCCGCCGAACTGGCATCGCACCTGGCCCACCTGGTCGCCCGCAGCCACGCCTACCAGCCGCGGCGGCTGGACGAACTGCTGCCGCGGCTGCAGACCGAATGCGCCGTCGTGATGCCCACCGCCGAGCTGAAGGCCGCCTGCACGCGTGCGCAGG
>CAYPDO010000425.1:0-4574 GCA_964409495.1 uncultured Bordetella sp. | reverse complement strand
GCCGATTCGGTGCCGGCACTGGAGTGGAAGGAAACCGAGCACAAGGCGCGCGCCCTGCTGCGCGCGGCCGAGCTGGTGGAAGAGGGCTTCTGAACCGCGCCGCGGCGCTCGATGGGAGGACATTGTGATGGTCGATATCACGCCTTTACCCGCAGCCATCCGTGTTGAGAAGGCCGCACTGCCCGCCGCCGTGCGCGATGAGGTGATGGCGCTGAGTGGTGCCCGCCCTTGGGCTTTCACGCGCGCACTCGTTTCCGCCTGGGTGGTGATTGTTGGCGCGGTGGCGCTGGCCATGCACCTGGGCACTTGGTGGGCCACCGTGCTGGCGGTGCTGGTGGTGGCCACGCGCCAGAACGTGCTGGGTCTGCTGGTGCATGACCAGGCCCACCTGCTGGGCTACCGCGGCCGCTTCGGTGACTTGATGGTGAACCTGTTCGCCGCCTACCCGCTGTTGGTGCTGACGGTGGAGGGCTATGCCCAGGTGCACTTGGCCCACCACCGCGACTACTTCCAGCCGAACGACCCCGACTTCCAGCGCAAGAGCGGCGAGGAATGGAGCATTCCGCAGCCGGCCTCGGCCTGGCTGACGATCTTCGCGCGCGATGTGCTGGGCCTGAACGTCATCCGTCTGGTGCGCGGTAAGCGCGTGGCGCAGGAGAACGCGGCCTTCGCGCGCCGGCACCGCGTTCCGCGCTGGGTGCGTCCGGTCTATCTGGTGGGCCTGCTGGCCACGGTGACGACCTTGCACGGCTGGACCGAGTTTCTGCTGTACTGGCTGCTGCCGCTGCTGACCGTGTTCCAGCTGATCGTGCGCTGGGGGGCTCTGTGCGAGCACAAGTACAACCTGGCTGGCGCCACGGTGGCCGAGTCAACACCCTTGATCGTGCCGCGCTGGTGGGAGCGCCTGCTGCTGCCCAACCTGAACTTCGCCATGCACCCCTACCACCACTACTTCCCAGGCATCGCCTTCTCGGAGTTGCCGCGGGTGCATGCGATCTACCTGCGCGAGGGGCTGATCGACGAGCGCCATGTCTTCCAGGGCTACGGCGCCTATTTGCGGTTCATCACCGACGTGAAGCACGGATGAAACCCCATCGCCCCATTGGAGCCAAGACATGCTGTTGATGATCGACAACTACGACTCCTTCACCTTCAACCTGGTGCAGTACTTCGGTGAACTGGGCCAGGATGTGCGCGTGATCCGCAACGACGAGATCACGGTCGACGAGATCGGCACCCTGAAGCCCGACTACCTGGTGCTGTCGCCCGGCCCGTGTTCGCCGGCCGAGGCCGGCGTGTGCGTGCCGGCCATCCAGGCCTACATCGGCAAGCTGCCGATCCTGGGCGTGTGCCTGGGCCACCAGAGCATTGGCGCGGCGCTGGGTGGCAACATCGTGCGTGCGCAAACGCAGATGCATGGCAAGGCCGATGTGCTCACCACCGACCAGCAGGGCGTGTACCTGGGCCTGCCCCGGCAGTTCAACGTGATCCGCTACCACTCGCTGGTGATCGAGCAGGCCAGCTGCCCGAAGGAGCTGGTGGTCACCGCCACCAGCGCCGATGGCGAGATCATGGGCGTGCGCCACCGCGAACTGGCGGGCACCGACCAGCCGCTGGAAGGCGTGCAGTTCCACCCCGAGAGCATCCTGTCCGAGCACGGCCATGCGATGCTGCGCAACTTCCTGAACCTCGGCCGATGATATGGCTGCCCCCCGTAGCGCCTGCGGCGCCTCGCCCCACGGGGCGCCGCCAACGGCCCGGCAAGGCCGGTTTCGCAACGGTTGCTGGCTTGCCTGCGCGGCAGGAGTGCATTGAATGACATCTGTGGTTTACGGTTCAGCCATGCCGGCTTCAGCTGACCCGGTGGTCGATCTGCGCAGCGACACCGTGACGCGTCCCACCGCGGCGATCCGCGCCGCGATGGCCGCCGCCGAGGTCCGCGACGACGTGTTCAACGACGATCCCACGGTGCATGCGCTGCAGGCGCGCATCGCGGCCACGCTGGGCAAGGAGGCCGCGCTGTTCATGCCCAGCGGCACGGCCAGCAACCTGTGCGCGCTGCTCACCCATGGCACGCGTGGCGACGAATACCTGGTCGGCCAGCTGGCGCACTGCTACCGCTACGAGGGCGGAGGCGCCGCCGTGCTGGGCGGCTTGCAACCGCAGCCGATTGCCATGCGGCCAGATGGCACGATGGACCTGGCCGACATCGCCTCGGCGATCAAGCCCGACGACGAACACTTCGCGCGCAGCCGCCTGCTGTGCCTGGAGAACACCTGGAACGGCCATGTGCTGCCGGCCCGCTATGTGGCCGAGGCCACCGCGCTGGCCCATGGCCGCGGCCTGGCCACGCACCTGGACGGCGCGCGCCTGTTCAACGCCGCCGTGGCCACGGGCGTGGCGCCGGCCGAGCTGGCGCGCGGCTTCGACACGGTGAGCGTGTGCTTCAGCAAGGGCCTGGGCGCGCCGGTGGGCTCGGCCCTGGTCGGCCCGGCCGATTTCATCGCCCGTGCGCGACGCTGGCGCAAGGTCAGCGGGGGCGGCATGCGCCAGGTGGGCCTGCTGGCGGCCGCGGCGCTGCATGCGCTGGACCACCATGTCGAGCGCCTGGCCGACGACCATGCCCGTGCTCGTCGCCTGGCCGATGGCTTGAGCGGCCTGCCCGGCCTGAGCGTCACGCCGCCGCAGACCAACATCGTGTTCGCCAGCATCACCGGCGACCGCGGCACGGCGCTGCTGGCGCACCTGGCCGCGCGCGGCGTGCTGGCCACCGGCCTGATCGGCCTGCGTTTCGTCACCCACCTCGATGTCGACGATGTCGGCATCGACCGCGCCGTTGCCGCGGTGCGCGAATTCCTGCTGTCCTGACACTGCCTGCAAGGAGATCCGCCATGCCGATCACCAACACCGAAGCCCTCACCCGCGTCATCGAGCACCGCGAGATCTTCCACGACGAGATGCTGGCGCTGATGCGCCGCATCATGCAGGGAGAGATGTCTCCGGTGATGATCGCGGCGTTCGCCATCGGCCTGCGCGTCAAGAAGGAGACGGTGGGCGAGATCGCCGCCGCAGCCCAGGTGATGCGCGAGTTCGCCACCCCGGTGGCGGTGGCCGACCGCACCCACCTGGTCGACATCGTGGGCACCGGCGGCGACGGCTCGCACACTTTCAACATCTCCACCGCGTCCACCTTCGTGGCGGCGGCCGGCGGCGCGCGCGTGGCCAAGCACGGCGGGCGCAGCGTGTCGTCGACCTCGGGCTCAGCCGACGTGATGGAAGCGCTGGGGGCGCGCATCGACCTCAAGCCCGAGCAGGTGGCCGCCTGCATCGCCGAGACCGGCATCGGCTTCATGTTCGCGCCCAACCACCATGCGTCGATGAAGCATGCCGCGCCGGTGCGCAAGGAACTCGGCGTGCGCACCATTTTCAACATCCTGGGCCCGCTGACCAATCCGGCCGGCGCCGCCAACACGCTGCTGGGCGTGTTCCATCCGGATCTGGTGGGCATCCTGGTGCGCGTGCTGCAGCGCCTGGGCGCCGAGCATGCGCTGGTGGTCTACGGCATGAACGGCATGGACGAGATCTCGCTGTCCGGCGAGACCCTGGTGGGCGAGCTCAAGGACGGCGAGGTGCGCGAGTACGTGGTGCATCCCAGCGACTTCGGCCTGCCGGTCTACGACAGCCGCGTGCTGCGCGTGGCCAACCGCGACGAATCGGTGCAGTGCATCCAGCGCGCGCTGGCCAATGAGGACGGCCCGGTGCGCGACATCGTGTTGCTGAACGCCGGCGCAGCGCTGTATGCGGCCGGCGTGGCCGCCAACGTGGCCGAGGGCGTCAAGCGCGCCCGCGAAGCCGTGGCCTCGGGCGCGGCGCTGGCCCGGCTGAGCCAGTTCGTGGCCGCCACGCAGCGCCTGGGCGCCGCCTGAACTTCCCGGAGAACCCTGCGATGTCCGACATCCTGAACAAGATCGTCGAGGTCAAGTGGACCGAGGTGGCGGCTGCGCGCGCCGTCGAATCCGAGGCTGCACTGCGCGAGCGCGCCGGCGAGGCCCTTCGCAGCAACCCGCCGCGGGGCTTTGCCGCGGCGCTGCGCGCCAAGGTCGCCGCCGGCTTGCCGGCGGTGATTGCCGAGGCCAAGAAGGCCAGCCCCAGCAAGGGCGTGATGCGCGCCGACTTCCGCCCCGCCGATATCGCCGCCAGCTACCAGCGCGGCGGCGCGGCCTGCCTGAGCGTGCTCACCGACCGCGCGTTCTTCCAGGGTTGCACCGAGTACCTGCAGCAGGCCCGCGCCGCCTGCACGCTGCCGGTGATCCGCAAGGACTTCATCGTCGACGCCTACCAGGTGCTGGAAGCGCGCGCCATGGGCGCTGACGCCATCCTGTTGATCGCAGCCTGCCTGGGCGACGCGCAGATGGCCGAGCTGGAGGCCTGCGCGGTCGAGCTGGGCCTGGATGTTCTGGTGGAAGTGCACGATGGCGACGAGCTCGAACGTGCGCTGCGCCTGAAGACGCCGCTGCTGGGCATCAACAACCGCAACCTGCGCAGCTTCGAGGTCACGCTGGACACCACGCTGG
>CAYPDO010000424.1:0-4581 GCA_964409495.1 uncultured Bordetella sp. | reverse complement strand
TTCTCGTCGACATCGAGCGCATCGTCGTCGATGCGGGCATGGAAGTCGTCGCTGTTCTCAAACACCACCGCACGGCCGGTGTGCTGCATCAGCGCCGGCGTGGCGGCACTGGGCTTGATCACCGCGCCGCGGGGTGCCAGGTTGCCGCGCAGCACGGCAATGCCGGCCGCGGGCTTGAACGGCGCATCCATGGTCTTGATCACACGCGCATCGAAGTTCTCGGCCGCGCCCACGTTCTGCGCCACGCTGCGGCCGTTGGCAGTGATGGCGCCGCCGTGCAGCAGGCCGGCCTCGAGCAGTTGGCGCATCACCACCGGCAGGCCGCCGGCATAGCAGAAGTCTTCCATCAGGTGCTCGCCGCTGGGCTGCAGGTTCACCAGGCAGGGCAGTTCACTGGCCAGGCGGTCGAAGTCGTCAATCGACAGGGGCACGCCCAGGCGGCCGGCAATGGCGATCAGGTGGATCACCGCATTGGTGCTGCCACCGATGGCGGCCAGCGTGCAGATGGCGTTCTCGAAGGCCTCGCGCGTCAGGATGCTCGACAGCGTCTGGTCAGCATGCACCATCTCGACGATGCGCCGGCCGGCCGCGCGGGCCAGCACGTTGCGGCGGCCGTCCACCGCGGGGTAGGCGGCATTGCCCGGCAGGCCCACGCCCAGTGCCTCGACCATGCTGGCCATGGTGCTGGCGGTGCCCATGGTCATGCAGTGGCCGTGGCTGCGGTGCATGCAGCTCTCGGCCTCGAAAAAGTCGCTCAGCGTCAATGTGCCGGCGCGCACCTGCTCGCTCATGCTCCACACGCCGGTGCCGCTGCCCAGTTCCTGCCCGCGCCACTTGCCGTTGAGCATCGGGCCGCCGCTGACGCCGATGGTCGGCAGGTCCACGCTGCCGGCGCCCATCAGCAGGCTGGGCGTGGTCTTGTCGCAGCCCATCAGCAGCACCACGCCGTCGATCGGGTTGCCGCGGATGCTTTCTTCGACATCCATGCTGGCCAGGTTGCGGTAGAGCATGGCGGTGGGGCGCAGCAGGGTCTCGCCCAGGCTCATCACCGGAAACTCCAGCGGAAAGCCACCGGCCTCGTAGACGCCGATCTTCACCTGTTCGGCCAGCGTGCGGAAATGGCTGTTGCAGGGCGTCAGCTCGCTGAATGTGTTGCAGATGCCGATCACCGGCCGGCCATCGAACTGGTCATGCGGCACACCCTTGCCCTTGACCCAGCTGCGGTAGGCGAAGCCATCACGATCCTGGCGGCCGAACCACTGCTGGCTGCGCAGATCTTCCGGACGCTTCTTCTTGGCGGTGTCGCTCATCGTGTGCTCGTTTTCCCGGTCGCCGGGTCTGGTCGTGCCGAGATACTATGGTATGACAATTGAAACGAACACCCGTGGAACCCCCGAGACACGGCAGGAGAGCGCAGCGGTGAACGCCCCCCCATCCACAACGGCCGCCACGTCGGCGCAGGCGCCGGTCGAGGTTCTTTCGGTGACGCGCCTGTCGCCGCTGCTCGAGCCGCGTCTGCGCGCCGCCTTCACGGTGCACGACCGCCTGCACGCGTCTGACGCCGAGGCCTTTGCCGCCGTGGCCCCCCGCATCCGGGGCATCGTGGCCAGCGGCGACAGCAGGGTCAGCGCCGAGCTCATCGCCCAGCTGCCGGCGCTGGAGCTGATCTCGGTGATGGGCGTGGGCTACGACGGCATCGCCATCGATGCGGCCCGGGCCCGCGGCGTGATGGTCACGCACACCCCCGACGTGCTCAACGACGATGTCGCCGACCTGGCGCTGGCCCTGATGCTGGCCGCAGCCCGGCAGATCCCGCAGGCCGACCGGCATGTGCGCAGCGGACAGTGGGCCGAAAGCGGCCCGATGCCCCTGGCACGTAAACTGAGCGGCGCGCGGCTGGGCATCGTGGGCATGGGCCGCATCGGCCAGGCCATTGCCCAGCGCGCCGCGGCCTTCAACATGGCCATCGCCTACACCGCGCGCTCGGCCAAGCCAGCGCTGGCCTGGCGCTTCCTGCCCAGCGCCCGGGCCCTGGCCGCCGAGAGCGACTTCCTGGTGGTCATCACACCCGGCGGTGCCGGCACGCGCCACCTGATCGATGCCGGCGTGCTGGCAGCACTGGGCGGCAGCTCGGCCGAACGCGGCATCCTGGTCAACGTGGCGCGCGGCTCGGTGGTGGATGAAGCGGCGCTGATCGACGCGCTGGAGCGTGGCGTGATCGCCGGCGCCGGCCTCGACGTGTTTGCCGACGAACCGCGTGTGCCCGAGCGGCTGTGCGCCTTGCCGCAGGTGGTGCTGGCGCCGCACATCGGCAGCGCCACGCGCGCCACGCGCCAGGCCATGGCCGACCTGGCCTTCGCCAACCTGGCCCACCACTTCGCGGGCCAGGCGCCGCCCACGCCGGTGCCCGAATGCCGCGGCCACGGGTAAGTCCCGGGCTCGATAGACATCATTCATCATACGATCATCGTCCACCTAGACCGCCTCTGAACCCCCCGCAAGAACGGGCCCCGACTGGAGACATCACGATGCACGCAAGCAACTGGATCACTGGCGCCTTGATCGCCGCCGGCCTGATCGGCACCACGCCGGTGTTCGCGCAGCAAACCCTCACCGTCTGGTGGAACAAGGGCTACTACAAGGGCGAGGACGACGCGCTGTTCGCCGCGGTGAAGGCCTTCGAGGACAAGACCAAGAGCAAGGTGGCGCTGTCGCTGTATGCACCGCAGGAGATCATCCCCAAGAGCGTGGCGGCGCTCGATGCCGGCAACCCGCCCGACGTGGCCTATGGCGATGTGTACGACTTCCAGGTGGCCGCCAAATGGGCCTACGACGGCAAGCTGGAAGACCTGAGCGCGATCATCGATCCGCTGCGCACCAAGTTCGAGCCGCAGGCGCTGTCCACGGCCTTCCTGCTGAACAATGCCGACGGCAAGCGCGCCTACTACGCGTTCCCGATCAAGCAGCAGACCATGCACATCCAGTACTGGAAGGACATGCTGGCCGAGGCGGGCTTCAAGGACAGCGACATCCCGAAAGACTGGAAGGGCTACTGGAGCTTCTGGTGCGACAAGGTGCAGCCGGCCTACCGCCAGAAGACCGGAGCACGCGGCTATGCCACGGGCTTTCCGATGGGCGTGGATTCGAGCGACGCGTTCTATTCGTTCCTGACCTTCATGGACGCGCACAACGTCAAGCTGGTGAACGACTCAGGCAAGCTGCTGGTGGATGACCCGGCCGTGCGCCAGGGCCTGATCAACGCGATGACCGACTACACCTCGGTGTACGGCCGCAATTGCACGCCGCCGTCGTCCACCGCCTGGAAGGACCCCGACAACAACGTCGCCTTCCACAACAAGACCATCATCCTGACCCACAACGCCACGATCTCGATCGCCGCGAAGTGGCTGGACGACAGCGTGAACCCCACACTGACCGAGGCCCAGCGCGCCACGGCCAAGAAGAACTACGGCGAGAACATCGCCACCGCCGGTTTCCCGAACAAGCCCGACGGCAGCAAGATGCAGTACCGCGCGGCGGTGAAGGTGGGCGTGATCTTCAAGGAAGCCAAGCAGAAGGCGCTGGCCAAGCAGTTCGTGACCTTCATGCTCGACGAGAAGAACCTCACACCGTATGTCGAGGGCTCGCAGGGCCGCTGGTTCCCGGTGTTGAAGAGCGCGCAGGAAAGCGCCTTCTGGAAGGCCGACCCGCACCGCGTGGCCGTGTACAACCAGTTCAAGAGCGGCACGGTGCCCTTCGAATTCACCAAGAACTACAAGTTCACCGTGCTGAACAACGAGAACGTCTGGGCCAAGGCCATGAACCGCATCCTGAGCGAGAAGGTGCCGGTGGACAAGGCGGTGGACGAGATGATTGCGCGCATCAAGACCGTGGCCGGGAGCTGAGGCCCCCCCGAAGCGCCCGGGGGCGCTTCCCCCCGAGGGGGCGTCCCGACCAGCCCGGCAAAGCCGGGCTGGCGCGACTGCTGGAAGGTGCACGGCGCTGCGCGCGTGCGTGGCGTGCCCCGGTCGTGCCCATCGCCATGTTCAATGCCCACGTGACAGCTCTTCTGTCGATGTCTGAATACAGCGAGCCATGAGCACCGCAGCCCTTCCCGCACCCCTGCCCGCACGGCCGCTGAGCCCCTGGACCTTCTGGGGCCGGCTGATGCTGCTGCCCTATGTGCTGGTGTTCATCGTCTTCGTGCTGTACCCGGTGGGCTACGGCCTGTGGCTGGCGCGCCACCCGTCCAGCTATGTCAGGCTGTTCGAAGACCCGATCTTCTTTCGAACCGCGATCAACACGGTGGTCTTCATCGTCGTGGCGGTGAACGTGAAGATGCTCATCGCGCTGGGCCTGTCGGGCTTCTTCGTCACCGCGCGCTGGTGGATCAAGATCCTCTCGGCCATCTTCATCCTGCCCTGGGCCGTGCCCAGCATTCCCACGATCCTGAGCGTGCGTTTCATGCTCAACCCCGAGTGGGGCGTGATCAACACCACCTACTTCAAGCTCACCGGTCTGGACGGCCCGAACTGGCTGAACGACCCCACGCTGGCGCTCAGCTTCTCGATGCTGATGCAT
>CAYPDO010000423.1:0-4585 GCA_964409495.1 uncultured Bordetella sp. | reverse complement strand
CGGCGCTGGTGCTGGGCAGCCTGCTGCCGCGCCGGCCCGACGGCCTGGACGCGCTGGGCCTCACGCCGCGCCAGACCGAGGTGCTGGCGCTGCTGCTCAAGGGCCTGCCCAACAAGCTGATCGCGCGCGAGCTGAACCTTTCGGTCGAGACCGTGAAAGACCATGTGGCCGCGGTGCTGCGCGCGCTGGAAGTCAACTCGCGCACCCAGGCGGTGCTGGCGGTCAGCCGCATCATCCAGCAGCGCACGGCCGCGGCGGGCTGAACGACGCCGCTTACCCGCGGGGCCGGGTGCTCCATCGCTACATGGGCAGTGGCGGCAGGCCGTGGCGGGCGCGGGCGCGGGCGCAGGCTTCGTCGCCGATGCCAAACGGCGCGCGCAGGCCGAACTCGCGGCAGGGCGAGGGCCGCCATTCATGGATGCCGCAGCTCACCTGCTGGCCGATGGTGCCGGTGAGTGCGGCGCAGCGCGGGCGCGCATGGTCGGTGCCACGCAGGCGCGACAGGCCGGCGGTCAGCGGCACGGCCAGGCCGTCGGGCACGCTGCCGCCTTCGCTCTGCAGCTCGTGGCTGGAAAAGTCCACACGCATGCCGGCGCAGCAGGCGCCGCAGCGCATGCAGGGGTTCAGGGCTTCACTCATCGGGCAGGCAGCGTCAAGTCATCAGGCCGTCGGCGAGCTGCCGGCCGGCGGTGTCTCGGGGCCGGCCGCCGCCGCATCGGGCACCGGCACGCGCACCACGGTGACGGTGCATTCGCCCTGCGCCGCCACCTGCGACGACACGCTGCCCAGCAGCCGGCGCAGCGTGGACGAGGCGCGCGCGCCCATCACGATGTGGTCCACCTGGTTGCGCTGCGCGAATTCAAGGATCGCGGCGGCCACGTCGGGCGCTTCCAGCACATGGAAGGTGAGGCGGCCTTCTTCGAGATTGAGCGCCTTGCTGATCGGCCGCGCCCAGTGCTTCAGGCCCACCAGCTGCTTCACGTGCTTGCTGCGGCCCTCGGTGTCGACCAGCTCGTCCATCCCGATGCGGGCGATCTTCATCACGCTGACGCAGGCCAGGCGTGCGCCGGGCTCGGTGAGCACGATGCGCCGCACCGTCTCGCGCAACTGTTCCAGCAGCGGTGCGCTGGCGTTCTCGATGTCCACCGCGGCCACGATGATCGGGCTCTTCTCGATCTGGTCGGTCACCTTGGCCGGCGGCTGGGCCGGCTCGGCGCCCAGCGCGAAGAACCAGCGCTTGAGGGTCTTGAGCGTGCCGCTCCTGGCCATCTTCTCGGCGCGGCGCGTCAGCGCCACCTCGCCGGGGTTCTGCAGGTCGATGGCCAGCTGTGCGGCGGTCTGGTAGCGGCGCTCGGCCTTGACCTCCAGCAGGTGCAGGATCACCTCCTGCAGCCAGGGCGGGCAGTCGGGGCGGATGGCGCGCGGCGGCACGGGCTCCACGTACAGGCGGCGGCGCAGGCCGCGCACCGAGTCGGGCGCGCCGAAGGGCCGCTCGCCGGTGGTGAAGTGGTAGAGCATCACGCCCAGCGCAAACAGGTCGCTGCGCGGGTCGTTGCGCACGAACTGCACCTGCTCGGGCGACATGTACGGGCCGGTGCCCATGGGCAGCGTGAATTCCTCGTCCAGCAGGTCGGGCAGGTGGTCGTGGCGCGACAGGCCGAAATCCACCAGAACCGCCGTGCCGTCGGGGCGGAACATGATGTTGCTGGGCTTGATGTCCAGGTGCACCAGGTGCTGGCGGTGCAGGTCGTGCAGCGCGGTGGCCACGCGCGAGCCGATCTCGATGACCTCGTCCAGCGCCAGCGGCGCTTCGTCCAGCCGCGAGCGCAGGCTCACGCCCTCGATGCGCTCCATCACGATGAAGGGCAGGCGCGTGAAATCGCCCTTGGCGATGAACTTCGGGCAGTGCGGGCCCGAGAGCATCGGCATGATCATCTGCTCGACCTCGAAGCCGACGATGGTGGCCGGGTCTTCGCCGCCCTTGATGCGCGGCACCTTCATGATCAGCGGCAGGCGCGAGTCACCCTGATGGTTGACCTCGTGCACCTTCCACAGGTGGGCCATGCCGCCCACGTGCAGCTTCTCCTCGAGCCGGAACTGGTCGATCACCATGCCCGGCTCCAGCGGCAGCGGCGCGGGCATGCCGCGCGAGCCGGTGTAGCCCAGCGAGGGGCTGTAGAACTTGCTGTCCATGCCGTGCCTCCCGATGCCCGTTGCGCGCGCCGCGCCTGCGCCCCGCGCGCGCGATGCTGGGCCCTACTGGCCCTCCTCGAGCCGCACCGCCAGGCGCTGGGGCAGTTCGGCGGCCAGGATCTTGGCGCCGGCGGTCTCGTGGTCGTACGGTACGCGGTGGTAGGTGATGGTGGCTTGCGCGTCGTCGAAGATCGCGTAGCAGGCGGCCGGGTTGCCGTCACGCGGCTGGCCGGCCGAGCCGGGGATGATCAGCCACTGGCGGTGCGGCGGCACCGGGATGGGCACGCCGGGCGTGGGCACGAAATCGCCCGCCTTGCCGGTGCCCGACACATGGAACAGCTTGGGCTCGTGCATGTGGCCGCAGAAGGTGTAGCGGCTGTCGGTGGCGTGCATGCTGCGCACCGCGTCGCTGCGCCCGGCGATGTAGTCCCAGCCCGCCGGTGCCCAGGCGTTGGCATGCACGTAGAGGTGGTCGCCGCGCGTCTGCACCATCGGCAGTTCGGCCAGGAAGCTGATCTGCTCGGGGTTCAGGCGTTCGCGCGTCCAGCCGATCACATGCGCGGCCTCGGCACGCATGCCCGGCGACACGCCGCGCACCACGGCCATGTCGTGGTTGCCCTGCACGGCCAACGCGCCCTCGTCGCGCACCAGGGCGCGCACGGTGTCGACCACCCAGCCGGGATCGGCGCCATAGCCGACGAAGTCGCCCAGCAGCGCCCATTGCTGGATGCCCTGGAAACGCGCGTGTTCCAGCACCGCCTCCACCGCCTCGCGGTTGGCATGCAGATCGGTGATCAGGGCGGTTTTCATGTCAGTGTCCCATGCCACCAAGCGGCACCCACGCCGCAGGAAACGGGTGCAACCCAGCAGCAGCCGCGGAACCGGCTCTGCCGGGCCGCTGGCTGCGCCCCCCCTTGGGGGGAGGCGCAGAAGGCGCTTCGGGGGGGATTCATTTCAGCCGATGCGGCCGAGCAGCAGG
Organism: uncultured Bordetella sp.; assembly: GCA_964409495.1. Lineage (GTDB taxonomy): Bacteria > Pseudomonadota > Gammaproteobacteria > Burkholderiales > Burkholderiaceae_C > Pseudaquabacterium. The sequence continues at coordinate 1,413 of CAYPDO010000423.1, read as the reverse complement.
TATTCCATCAGCGCCTTCTGCACATGCATGCGGTTCTCGGCCTCGTCCCAGACCACGCTCTGCGCGCCGTCGATGACCTCGGCCGCCACCTCCTCGCCGCGGTGGGCCGGCAGGCAGTGCATGAACAGCGCATCGGGCTGGGCCACGGCCATCATCTCGGCATCGACGCACCAGTCGGCAAAGGCCTTCACGCGGGCCTCGTTCTCGGCCTCGTAGCCCATGCTGGTCCACACGTCGGTGGTCACCAGGTGCGCGCCGCGGCAGGCGTCGAGCGGGTTCTTGAACACCTTGTAGCAGCCGGTGCCGGAGATGCCGGCCACCGCCGGATCGACCTCGTAGCCCGAGGGTGTGCTGACATGCACCGTGAAGCCCAGGATCTCGGCCGCCTGCAGCCAGGTGTTGGCCATGTTGTTGCCGTCACCCACCCAGGCCACCACCTTGCCGGCGATGCTGCCGCGGTGCTCGATGTAGGTGAAGATGTCGGCCAGGATCTGGCACGGGTGGTATTCGTTGGTCAGGCCGTTGATCACCGGCACGCGCGAGGCGGCAGCGAACTCGCGGATGCGCGCCTGCTCGAAGGTGCGGATCATCACCAGATCGACCATGCGGCTGATCACGCGCGCCGTGTCCTGGATCGGCTCGCTGCGGCCGAGCTGGCTGTCGCCGGTGGTCAGGTGCACCACCGAGCCGCCCAGCTGGTACATGCCGGCCTCGAAGCTCACGCGGGTGCGCGTGCTGGCCTTCTCGAAGATCATCGCCAGCGTGCGGTCGTTCAGCGGCGTGTAGCGCTCGTAGTTCTTGAAGCGCTTCTTGATGATGGCCGCGCGGTCGAAGAGGTAGGCGTACTCCTCGGCCCGCAGGTCTTTGAACTGCAGGTAGTGCTTCATCAGGCTCATCCCGGGTTTCATCGCTGGCTTCAGGCAGCAGGTTGGGCCAGGAAGGCGCGCACCAGCGGCGCCAGCTTGGCGATGAGTTCATCGACCTCGGCGGCCGTGATGATCAGCGGCGGCAGCAGGCGCACCACGCTGTCGGCGGTGACGCTGATCAACAGGCCGGCCTCGGCTGCCTGCGTGAGCAGCACGCCGCAGGGGCGGTCAAGCTCGATGCCCAGCATCAGGCCCTGGCCGCGCATCTCCTTGACCTTGCCTTGCGCGCACTCGGCGTCCAGCGCGGCCACCAGGCCGCTGCGCAGGCGCTGGCCCATCGCGGCGGCATGGGCCAGCAGGCCGTCTTCCTGCATGATCTTCAGCGTCTCGATGCCGGCGCGCATGGCCAGCGGATTGCCGCCGAAGGTGGTGCCGTGGTTGCCCGGCTGCAGCACGTCGGCCGCGCGCGGGCCGGCCACGATGGCGCCGATGGGCACGCCCGAGCCCAGGCCCTTGGCCAGCGGCATCACGTCGGGCTGGATGCCGG
>CAYPDO010000422.1:0-4587 GCA_964409495.1 uncultured Bordetella sp. | reverse complement strand
CAGCAGCATGGCCTCGGGCTGGTCGATGCGTGTCACGCGCACGAGGCCCTTGACCTCGGTCCACAGGTGCGCGCCGAAGGCGCCCCAGTGTTCACCCAACGCGCTGCGCCAGTTGGCCGGTGCCGAGGCCGCAGGGGCTGGCGCGGCGGGCCGGGCGGCCTCGGCCTTGCGTTCGTTCGCAGCCGCGGTGGCCACCGACAGCAGCGGCAGCTCGTCGACCTGCCGGATCACTTCGTCGAGCCGGATCGTCAGCACCGTGATGTCGGTGACGCCGGCGCTGCGCGTGCGCTCCAGGTCCTGTGCGATGGCGCGGCGCACGCGCTCCAGCCGCGGCTGGTTAAAGCGAGCCAGCCGCTCCTCGGCCTGCTTGAGCGTGAGCACCAGCGGATCGGGGCTGCCGGTGATGGCGGTCTGCTGCATGGCCACGCGGATGGCCGCTTCCACGTCGGCGAGCACGTTTTCGTCGCGCGAGCGCGCCAGGCTCTGGATCAGCTCCTCGATCTGCGTGCGCTGCATCGAGGTCTCGGCCAGGCGCGCTTCCAGCAGCACGATCTTGGCCGCCGCGTCGCGTGCATCGACGCTGGACTGGCGCGCCAGCGTGCGCGCCTCGGTGGACTGCGCGGCGCTGTCCTGCTGGCGCTTCACGAGCTCCGCTTCGAGCCCCTTCACACGCTGCTGCGTGTTCCAGGCCAGCGTGAGCGCCGCAGCGGCCAGCGCCGCCAGCAGCACCGCGCCGGCGGCCAGCCAGCGGCCGTGGCCGGCACCGGCCTTCACGGCAGCGGCAGGTGCAGGTTCGGCGGGGGCGATGGGGGTGGCAAGGGGCTCGGTCACGGCGTGCCGGATTGTAGGTGGCGGCCCTCACGCCGCCCCGCTGAGGGCCGGGGCGTTCAGGCGGCGCCGAGCCTTGCGATCACATCCGCCGGTGTCACACCCACCTCGGCCACCTGACCGAAGCCCGCGCCCCTGGCGCTGGCCGCGATGCGCGGGTGGCTGCACCAGGCGTGGCTGGCCGACCAGTCGGCGCCCGGCTTCAGCGCTGCCAGATGCTGCAGCGCTTCGCTGCTGCTGAAGAGCCAGCGGGTGTGGCCAGGCTCGGCCAGCGCGGCGTCGATCAGCGACAGCGCCGCTGCATCGGCCTGCGGCGGCAGGCGCCGGTAGGCGGCCAGCGGCTCGACGATGGCGCCTGCGGCCCGCAGCGTGTCCGCGAACCAGTCGCGCCCCTGCTCGCCGCGCACCAGCAGCACGGGCCGGCCCTGCCAGTCCTGGTGCCGAAGGCGTTCCCACAGGGCTTCGGTGTCGAAGCGGCCGGCGGCCGGGTCGGGCTCGTCGATCCCTGCCACGCCCGCGTCGCGGAGGGCCCGCGTGGTGCCGGGGCCGGTGGATCCGGCGCGCAGCGCCGGCGGCCACGCCGCGCCCGCAGGCCGCGCCGCGAAGAACTGCTCCACCGCGTTGGCGCTGACGAACATCACCAGGCTGCGCCCACCCAGCGTGCGCCAGGCCTGGGCCACGGCGGCCGTGTCCGGCAATGGCTCGATGCCGATCAGCGGCAGCGCCCGCGCATCGAAGCCGGCGGCGCGCAGGGCCTCCACCCAGCCTGCGGCCTGCGCCGCTGGCCGGGTGACGATGACACGCATCGAGCCGGGCCCGCGGCCTTCAGGCCGCCGGCAGGTAACCCGCGGCGCCGGCGGCGTGCAGTTGCGCCACGGCGTGTGCGCCCAGTTCGGCCGCCGCAGCCTCGTCGGCCACCGCGGCGCTGGCGCGGGCGCGCAACAGCGGCCGTGTCGGCTGGGCGGCATCACCCAGCGCCGCGTCGAGCACCAGCGTGTCGCCCTGCCACACCGCATGCGCGGCCAGCGGCATGCTGCAGCTGCCACCCAGGCCGCGCGACACCGCGCGCTCGGCCAGCACGGCCAGCAGCGTCGGCCGGTGCGCGGTCTGCGCCAGCAGCGCGCGCAGCTCGTGCGCGTCTTCACGCACCTCGATGCCGAGCGCACCCTGCCCGGCCGCCGGGATCATCTGCTGCGGTTCGAACCGGGCGCGGATGCGCGACGCCAGCCCGAGCCGCATCAGGCCGGCCGCCGCCAGCACGATGGCGTCGTAGCCGCCTTCGTCGAGCTTGCGCAGGCGCGTGTCGAGGTTGCCGCGCAGCGGCTCGATGCGCAGATCGGGCCGCAGGTTCAGCAGCTGCACCACGCGGCGCAGGCTGCTGGTGCCCACCACCGCCCCTTGCGGCAGATCGGCCACGCTGGCGTAGCGGCTGGAGACGAAGGCATCGCGCGGGTCCTCGCGCTCCAGCACCGCGGCCAGCACGAAACCCTCGGGCAGCTCCATCGGCACGTCCTTCAGCGAGTGCACGGCCAGGTGGGCGCGGCCTTCCTCCAGTGCCAGCTCGAGCTCCTTGACGAACAGGCCCTTGCCGCCCACCTTGCTGAGCGAGCGGTCGAGGATCTGGTCGCCACGGGTGGTCATGCCCAGCAGCTCGACCACCAGGCCGAAGCGCTGGACGAGCAGCGCGCGCACGTGTTCGGCCTGCCACAGGGCAAGGCGGCTCTCGCGGGTGGCGATCAGGGTGGGCTGGGTCATCGTGAGCCGGATTATCGCCGTGCACCGGTTTGGCGCGGCCCGCCGCGCCGGCGCGGGCACGCGGCTTGCACGCGCGCCACATGCGTCTGACACGCGCAGCGCACGCGCTGGTACGATCCGGCGACCCGCCTGCCGATAGGTAATTTGGTTACATCGTCAGAGACACACGGAGCCTCACCATGCCACGCGCAGCCGCCGCCCGAAAGACCAGCCCGCAAGCCAAGATCACCAGGAAGCGCGATGACGCCGGTGACGCGGTTGAGAAGAACAGGCCGCTGGTGGAGGATATCCGGTTACTCGGTCGCATCCTGGGGGATGTGATCCGTGAACAGGAAGGCACCGAGGCCTTCGAGCTGATCGAGCGGGTGCGCCGCCTGTCGGTGGCCTACCGGCTGAAGAAGGACGCCTCGGCCGGCCGCGTGCTCGACCGCCTGCTGAAGAACCTGTCGGCCGACCAGACGGTGAGCGTGATCCGCGCCTTCAGCTACTTCTCGCACCTGGCCAACATCGCCGAAGACCGCCACCATGTGCGCCGCCGTGTGCACCATGAGCGCCAGGGCCATCTGCAGGAGGGCTCGCTGGCCGTGACCTTCGAGCGCCTGCACCGCGCCGACATCCGCGCGGCCGACGTGGCCCACACGCTGGCCAGCGCCTACATCGCGCCGGTGCTCACCGCCCACCCCACCGAGGTGCAGCGCAAGAGCATCCTCGACGCCGAGCGCGCCGTGGCCGAGCTGGTGGGCCAGCGCGACGAGCTGCCCACCGAGCGCGAGCGTGCCGACAACGAGGCCCTGCTGCGCGCCCGCGTCACCCAGCTGTGGCAGACACGCATGCTGCGCTACACCAAGCTGAGCGTGGCCGACGAGATCGAGAACGCGCTCAGCTACTACCAGAGCACCTTTCTGCGCCAGATTCCGCGCCTGTACCGCGAGTTGGAGCAGCACCTGCACGGCCACAGCGTGCCCAGCTTCCTGCGCATGGGCCAGTGGATCGGCGGCGACCGCGACGGCAACCCCAACGTCACCGCCGAGACCATGCGCATGGCGCTGTCCAAGCAGAGCGAGGTGGCGCTGCGCTTTTACCTCACCGAGGTGCATGCGCTGGGCGCCGAGCTGTCGATCAGCCAGATGCTGGCCGGCGTGACCCCGGCGATGAAGGCGCTGGCCGATGCCTCGCCCGACACCAACCCGCACCGCGAGGACGAGCCCTACCGCCGCGCGCTGATCGGCATCTATGCCCGCCTGGCCGCCAGCCTGCATGCGCTGACCGGCACCGAGGCGCTGCGCCATGCCGTGCCCCCGCAAAACCCCTATGCCAGCCCTGAGGCCTTTCTGGCCGACCTGCAGGTCATCGAGGCCAGCCTGCAGTCGCACCATGCCCAGGCGCTGGTGGCGCCGCGCCTGGCGCCGCTGATGCGCGCGGTGCAGGTGTTCGGCTTCCACCTGGCCACGCTGGATCTGCGCCAGAGCAGCGACAAGCATGAGGCGGTGATCGCCGAACTGCTGGCCACCGCGCGCCTGCACCCCGACTACACCGCGCTCGACGAGGCCGCCAAGCGCGCGCTGCTGCTGCAGCTGCTGAATGACGCGCGGCCGCTGCGCGTGCACGGCGCGGCCTATGGCGAGCTGGCGTGCAGCGAGCTGGCGATCTTCGAGACCGCGCGCGAGATGCTGGCGCGCTATGGCCGCGAGGCGCTGCGCCACTGCATCATCAGCCATACCGAGAGCGTGAGCGACCTGCTGGAGCTGCTGCTGCTGCTCAAGGAATGCGGGCTGATGACCGGCACGCTGGACGGCGGCGATGCGCACTGCGCGCTGATCGTGGTGCCGCTTTTCGAGACCATCGGCGATCTGCGCCTGGCCGCGCCGATCATGCGCGAGTACTACGCCCTGCCCGGCATCACCGCGCTGATCACCGCCAGCGGCGGCGAGCAGGACATCATGCTGGGGTACAGCGACAGCAACAAGGACGGCGGCTTCTTCACCAGCAACTGGGAGCTCTACC
>CAYPDO010000421.1:0-4601 GCA_964409495.1 uncultured Bordetella sp. | reverse complement strand
GGCCGCGCCCGGCAGGCCGATGTGCAGCACCGGCGCCAGCGTGCGGCGCGGCAGCTGCCACCAGTCCGCCGGCACGGTGTGCAGGCGCAGGCGCTGGCGCCACAGCTGGCGCAGCAGCACCACGCCCAGCACGCGGCTGGCCAGCAGGGCCAGCGCAAAACCCGGCAGGCCCAGGCCCAGGCCCCAGCTGGCATCCGACATCGCCACCCAGGCCAGCCCCAGGTGCAGTGCCTGGGTGGCCAGGATCACGCGCAGCGTCGGCCGCGCCAGCAGGTGCGAGCGCAGCACGCTGGCCAGCGTGGCATTCCAGGCATCGAGCAGCACCGCCGGTGCGAGCGTCTGCAGGAACAGCGTGGCCAGCGGCAGCACCTCGGGCGGCGCGTTCATCAGCCGCAGCAGCGGTCCGGCACCCAGCAGCGCGCCGAGTGCGCCCAGGCCGCCGATCCAGCTGGCCGCGCCCAGCGTGGCGCGGGCCACGCGGTCGGCCTCGTCACGCCGGCGCCCGCCGAGCGCCTGCGACACCACCACCCCCACGCCCGCGCCGACCACGCGGAAGAAGATGAACAGCATGGCCAGCACCTGGTTGGCCAGCGCGAAGGCCGCGCCGTGCCGGTCACCCAGGCGCGCGGCCAGCATGGTGCCGACCACGCCCACGGCAATGCCCAGCAGCAGCTCGGCAAACAGCGGGCCGGCCAGCGGCAGCAGCCGCGGCCGGGCCATGAAGCTGCGCGAGGGCGTGGTCAAGCCGTGCCCGCCCGCTGCAGGCGCCGCAGCACCGCGGCGCGCACCAGCGGCAGGCGGTCGTTGCCGAAGTACATGTCGTCGCCGCCGACGAAGATCGTCGGCGAGCCGAAGGCGCCGCGCGCGATGGCCTCGTCGGTGTTGGCCTTGAGCTGCGCCTTGACCTCGGGCGTCGCGATGCCCACGGCCAGCGCAGCGGCGTCCAGCCCGGCGGTGCGGGCGCAGTCGGCCAGCACGGCGTCTTGCGAGATGTCGCGGTCATCGCGCCAGTAGGCCTCGAAGCAGGCCGTGGCCAGGGCCACCAGCGCCGCCGGCCCGTGCTGCGCGCCGGCCCAGAGGCAGCCACGCATGGCCTTCACGCTGTTGACCGGAAACACCGTGGGCGGAAAGTGGATCGGCAGGCCGCAGTGGCGCGCCCAGTCGGCCAGGTCCTTGCGCATATAGGCCTGCTTGGCCGGCACGCCGTGCTGGCGCGCTTCATACACGCTGGGGTTCACCGCATTGAAGACGCCGCCCACCAGCATGGGCCGCCAGTGCACCCTCACGCCCAGTTCGGCGGCCAGCGGCTGCAGGTTGTGAAAGCCCAGCCAGGTCCAGGGACTGGAGCAGTCGAAGAAGCACTCGATCAAGCCGGTCTCCTCGGCAGTGCGGACATTCGGGGCGCCGGCACCGCTCGTCTATGAAAGCGCTGTCAGATTGTGCCCTGTCGCACTGGCCGCGGCGCTGGGTGGCATTGGCGCACCGGAGACAGGGCGCGCGCGGGACTGCCGCCAAACTGGGGGCACAAAACCGACGAGGAGACCCCGATGGACAACCACTGCCTGGCACCGGCCATCATGGTCGACAGCGACCACCCCGAGGTGCAGGCCTTCGCGAAGCAGCATGCCCGCGGCGACAGTGCACGCGAACGCGCCGTGGCCTTGTACCTGGCGGTGCGCGACGGCATCCGCTACGACCCCTACCAGATCAGCCTCACGCCGGCCGGCATGAAGGCCAGCACCGCCATCCGCCGCGGCCTGGGCTGGTGCGTGCCCAAGGCCGCCGCGCTGGCCGCCGTGTGCCGTGCCGCCGGCATCCCGGCCCGGCTGGGCTTTGCCGACGTGCGCAACCACCTCAGCACCGAACGCATGCGCCAGCGCATGCAGACCGACACCTTCTACTGGCACGGCTACACCGAGATCTGGCTCGATGGCACCTGGCGCAAGGCCACGCCGGCCTTCAACCTGTCGCTGTGCGAGCGCTTCGGCCTGCTGCCGCTGGCGTTCGACGGCGTGGCCGATTCGATCTACCACCCCTATGACCGCGAGGGCCGCCGCCACATGGAATACCTGGCCCAGCGTGGCAGCTTCAACGATGTGCCGCTGGAGGCCATGCGCGCCGACTTTGACCGCCACTACCCGGGCCTGAACGACACCAGCGGCGACTTCATGGCCGATGTGGCACGCGAAACCGGGGATCGTCCGGCATGAGTTCGATGGTTCCCGGGGGTTTCTTGCCGCTGCCCATGCCCAGCGGCTTCATCGCCAACAACGGGCCGCTGTTCATGCGCCACGAGCCGCGCCCGGCCGAGGCAGGTGGCGATCTGGTGCAGATGGGCTTTCGCGTCGAGCCACGGCACTGCAACCCGATGAAGAACTGCCACGGCGGCTGGCTGGCCAGCTTCTGCGACATGGTGCTGCCGCTGTCCATCCACCGCAAGGCACCCGAGGTGGGCCACAAGTTCCTGCCAACGATCAACCTCACGCTCGACTACCTGGCCCCGGCCCCGCTGGGCTGCTGGGTGCAGGGCGAGGCGCAAGTGCTGCGCAGCACCCGCAGCATGGTGTTCGCCCAGGGCCTGGTGACGGCCGATGGCGTGCCGGCGGTGCGCATGAGCGGCATCTTCAAGATCGGCAAGGCCTTCGTGCTGACTGGCGACGAGGGCGGCTGAGGGGCTGCGGGCGGGTTGAATAGTCAGCTCCAATGATCAACATTGGTTCAATCAAACAACCCAATGGTGCAACGCACATAAGATTCCTTCCGTCGCATCGATCGACGCAACCCACCCACACAAGGAATCGACATGTCGCTGATCAACACGCAAGTCCAGCCGTTCAAGACCCAGGCCTTCGTCAACCGCAATGGCAAGGGCGAGTTCATCACCGTCACCGAAGAGAGCCTGAAGGGCAAGTGGTCCGTGCTGATCTTCATGCCGGCCGCCTTCACCTTCAACTGCCCCACCGAGATCGAGGACGCCGCCGACAACTACGCCGCCTTCCAGGCCGCCGGTGCCGAGGTGTACATCGTCACCACCGACACGCACTTCTCGCACAAGGTGTGGCACGAAACCAGCCCGGCCGTCGGCAAGGCCAAGTTCCCGCTGGTGGGCGACCCCACCCACGCGCTGACCAACGCCTTCGGCGTGCACATCGCCGAAGAAGGCCTGGCGCTGCGCGGCACCTTCGTGATCAACCCCGATGGCGTGATCAAGACCATGGAAGTGCACAGCAACGAGATCGCCCGCGACGTTTCGGAAACCCTGCGCAAGCTCAAGGCCGCCCAGTACACCGCCGCCAACCCCGGCCAGGTGTGCCCGGCCAAGTGGAAGGAAGGCGCCAAGACCCTGGCGCCCAGCCTGGACCTCGTCGGCAAGATCTGATCATCCTTCGATGATCCGGCGTGAGGCGGGCCGGCGGCCTGCCTCCCTCCCCCAGCCTGAACCCTGCTTCAGGCTCGGCTGAAAGCACCCCGCGGCGGCGCCCACGGGTGTTTTCGACCGGGCCGGAACGCCCACGTCCGAACACACCGCGAAAGGACCGCCCCATGCTCGACAGCAACACCCAAGCGCAGCTCGCCGCCTACTTCGAGCGCATCCAGCAGCCGATCGAGCTGATCGCCAGCCTCGATGACAGCGAAGGCGCGCAGCAGATCCGCGAGCTGGTCACCGAGATCGCGGCCATCGCGCCGGCCAAGATCAGCGCGCGCTTCGACGGCAGCTTTGCGCGCAAGCCGAGCTTCCAGATCACCCGCGTCGGCCACGACATGGGCGTGCACTTCGCCGCCGTGCCGATGGGCCACGAGTTCACGTCGCTCGTGCTGGCCCTGCTGTGGGCCGGCGGCCACCCGCCCAAGGTGGCGCCCGAGGTGCTGGACCAGATCCGCGCGCTCGACGGCGATTTCGCCTTCGAGACCTACATGAGCCTGACCTGCCACAACTGCCCGGATGTGGTGCAGGCGATGAACCTGCTGGCGGTGTTCAACCCGCGCATCCGCGCCGTGGCCATCGACGGCGGCCTGTTCCAGGACGAGGTCGAGGCCAAGCAGATCATGGCCGTGCCCAGCGTGGTGCTGAACGGCGCGCCCTTCGGCAACGGCCGCATGGAAGTGGCCGAGATCCTGGCCAAGATCGACACCGGTGCCGCGAAGCGCGAGGCCGCAAAGCTCAGCGAGAAGGCGCCGTATGAGGTGCTGATCATCGGCGGCGGCCCGGCCGGCGCCGCGGCCGCGGTGTATGCGGCGCGCAAGGGCATCCGCACCGGCATCGTCGCCGAGCGCTTTGGCGGCCAGACCATGGACACGCTGGGCATCGAGAACTTCATCTCGGTGCTGGAGACCGAAGGCCCGAAATTCGCCGCGGCGCTGGAAGCCCATGTGCGCCACTACGGGGTGGACATCATCACGCTGCAGCGCGTGGCCAGGATCGACCCGGCCGCGGTGCCCGGCGGCTACGCCACGGTGACCCTGGACAACGGCGCCACGCTGAAGGGCCGCAGCGTGATCGTGGCCACCGGCGCGCGCTGGCGCAACATGAACGTGCCCGGCGAGGCCGAGTACCGCAACAAGGGCGTGGCCTACTGCCCGCACTGCGACGGCCCGCTGTT
>CAYPDO010000420.1:0-4611 GCA_964409495.1 uncultured Bordetella sp. | reverse complement strand
GGCAAACACCAGCCCGCCGACGAAGGCCACGCCACGGCTGCGGTCGATCAGCACCAGGTCGCTGTCGGTGTGGCCCTTGGCCTCGCGCAGCTCGAACTCGCGCTGGCCGATGCGCAGCGGCCCGGGGCCGATGGTCTGCGTGGGCAGGCGCGACTCGGTGCCCTTCATCCAGTCGCCGCACAGGCGATACAGGTTGTCCTCGTAGGACTTGGCCTCGCGCGCCATGCCGGCACGGGTGGTGGCGGTGGCCAGGATCGGCACATCGGCGAAGGCCTGATTGCCGAAGAAGTAGTCAGGGTGCAGGTTCAGGTGCAGCACCTGCACCACCGGCTCACGCGTGGTGCGCTCGATCAGCGCCCGCAGCTGCTCGCCATAACGCCGGCTGGGGCCGGTGTTGATCACCAGCACGCCAACCCCAGTGGCGATGAAGCCGGTGTTGATGATGTTGCAACCGTTGGCGACGCTGAAGTCGTCGTTGGCGCCCTCCACCACCCACACGCCCTCGGCCAGCGCACGGGCCTTCAGGCCGTAGTCAAGCCGGGCCAGGTTGACCTGCGGCGCCGGCAGCGGCGCGGGTGCCTGGGCCTCGATGGGCGGCGCGGCCAGCAGCGCCGCCACGGCCGCCGCCAGCACCGGTGAGCGGCGGCTTCGCCACCAGCGCAGGCTGGCGCCGTCAGCGTGCGGGAACCGGGGGCTGGCCATCATTCCACCCTGCTGTCGATGCGGTTGCCGTTGTTGTCCACGCCCACGATGCGCAGCGGCCCGGGTGGGCGCTCGGCAAAGTCGAAGCTGAACACCGGGTTTTCACTGACTGGCTCGAAGCTGTGGATGCGCAGCAGCTCGCGCTCGCGGCCGTCGCGCACCGACAGGCGGCTGACATAGAAGGCCGGAATGCCGTTGACCAGGCCGGTGTCCATCGGATGCATGATGCGCACGCGCAGCCGGGCCGCGGCATCGGCAGCACCTGGCGTGCTGCTGGCAAACAGGCGTCCGCTCACCTGGCCGAGCGTCTTCGTCCAGCTGCCGTCGGCGCGCGTGCCGCCGGCCACGGTGCAGCCGCCACCGGCCGAATCGACCAGCGTGCCGCCCACATGCCACACACCGTCGGCCAGCAGCGCGGCGGCGCGCACCGGCGAGGCCTGCTCCAGCTTGAAGCGAAAGCCCACCGCGGGCTGTGCGGCCATCGGCTGCAGCTCGAGCACCTTGCGGATCGGATTGCGGTCGACCAGCACCACGATGCGCTGCACTCCTGGCAGCGCCGCGCTCACCGTGATCGGCACGTTCATCGGATCCTCGGCGAAGGCCGGGCCCAGCACCTTGACCCGCTCGTCGAACACCACGCGCGCCTTGGCGCCGAGGAATTCCTTCTTCAGCTCGGGCCACTGGTGACTCTGGAACGGATCCCCCTGGAAGGCATCGCCGGCGGCCGCCAGCGGCAAGGGACCCAGCGCCGCCATGGTGGCAGCACAGATCAGCAGGCGACGACGAGGCATGGTGTGGCTCCGGACATCAGGCGCGGCGGTGCCGCGTCACCAACGGTGCTGCCAGCGCGCCGACAGCAGCACCGCGCGCGGCACACCGGTTTCAAAGAAGCGCCCGTTGCCGTCGTTGACGATGACGCTGCCGACGTAGCGGCGGTCGAACAGGTTGTCGACCCGGGCCAGCAGCTCCAGCGCATCGGCCTGGCCCAGCGCCAGCGTGTGCGACCAGCGCAGATGGACCAGCGCATGGCCCGGCGCGTACACCGTGTTGGCATCGTTGGCGGCCATGCGACCCATGGCGCGCCATTCGAGCGCCAGCTCGCCCGGCAGCACGCCGGGCCGCCAGGCCGCCTCGGCCCAGCCGCTGGCGCCAGCGGTGCCCGAGATGCGCTTGCCGGCCACCGCCGAGCCGATGCTGTTGCGGTATTCGGCCTGCAGCCAGCTGGCGGCCAGCTGCAGGCGCAGGCCGGCCTGCGGCCGCCAGGCGGCCGACAGCTCGGCGCCCTGGCGGCGGGTGCTGCCCACGTTCTGGAACACCGAGCGGCCACCGGTGTTGGACAGCACGCCGATCTCGTTGTCGGTGGCCGCCGAGAACAGCGCCAGCTCGGCCGAGGCGGTGGCGCCGCGCCACTTGCTGCCCAGCTCGTACTGCCGGCTGGTCTGCCCCGACAGGCCGCGGTTGAAGCCGCCCTCGGTCTGCGTGCTCGGCGCATAGGCCAGTTCGCCCAGCGTGGGCGACTCGAAGCCACGCGCTGCGCTGGCATGCAGGGCCCAGCCGGGCGTCAGCGTCCAGCGCAGGCCGGCCACCGGGTTGGTGTAGCGGTAGCGCAGCTGGCCTGAATCATTGCCGTTGGCCAGGAACGCGTCGTCGGTGCGCATCGTCACCTCGCCGCTGCGCAGGCCGCCGGTCAGCGCCAGCGCCGGCCTGATCGGCCAGTGCAACTGGGCATAGGCCTCGCGGGAGTCGGCGCGGTTGATCTCCTGGCGCCGCAGCTCGCCGACCACGCCCTTGGCCGTGGGCGCCGAGGCCGGGCCGGTGTAGTTGCGATGGCCGCGGCGGTCATCGCGCTGGCCTTCGGCGGTGATGCCGGTGACCAGGTCGCCCCCGCCCAGCCGCCATTCGAGCTTGGCATCCAGGCCCTGGTAGCTGCGGTCGAAATCGACCACGCCGCCGCCATGGGTGGCACTGGTCTGCACGGTGGCCGGGATCGACTGCCAGCCGGTGACGCCGCGCGTGCCCGCATAGGCCGTCAGCGACGAGGCGCGCAGGGCGCCGCTGGCGTCGAAGACATGGCGCCAGTTCACGCCCAGCTGGGTCTGGCGGATGGTCTTGCGGGTGTTGTACTCCAGCGCCTGCGGCGTGGTCATGCGCGCATCCAGCGCAAACTGCGCCGGCGACAGGCCCAGCGGATCCTGGGCCCGCTGGTCGTGGTTGGACATCAGCAGCACCACGCTGTCGCGCTCGCCGCGCCAGGCCAGGCGCGCATTGGCCAGCTGCCGCTCGGCCGCGCTTTGCGGGCGGAATCCGTCGAGCTCGGCGCGGGTGATGCTGGCGCGCAGGTCAAACCCCTGGCCCAGCGGCGTGGCCAGGCCCAGGCGCAGCTGGTGCAGGCCGAAGCTGCCCAGGTCGACACCCACCTCGCTGTGCGCGGCGCGCACCGGCGCCGTGAACACCGCCACCACGCCGCCCGAGCTGTTGCCGTACAGCACCGAGAACGGCCCGCGCAGCACCTCGATGCGCTCGGCGCCCGAGAGATCGAAGTGCGCCACCTGGCCCTGACCGTCGGGCATGGTGGCCGGAATGCCGTCGGTGTAGAGCCTCAGGCCGCGCACGCCGAACGCGGCACGCGCGCCGAAGCCGCGCGAGCTCATCTGCAGGTCCTGCGCGTAGTTGCTGCGGTTGTTGACCACCAGGCCCGGCACCCGCGCCAGCGCCTCCGACAGGTTGATCATCGGCCCGGCATCACGCAGCGCGGCGGCGTCGACGGCGGTGATGGCGTAGGGCGTGTCCAGCAGGCGCTGGGCGCGCGGCGAGCCTGTGACCACCACGGTGTCGACATCGGCTGCGGCGGCGGCGGCAGGTGCGCCCTGGGACCAGGCGGCGCCGGCACAGCAGCAGGCCAGGGCCACCGGGGCGAAACGGAAACGGGAAGGCATCATGGACGGGAGTCAGCACACACGGCAGCACCGGGCCCAGGGCAGACGCGGTGTTCGAGCCTGCACTTTGGCTGTGCCAAGGTGGCATCACCAACCCGGCATTTACCCGTGCGCTGCTTCAAATCGGATCAACCCGCATGCGCATTTGGTATCGTGTCGCTGAGTGGCACGACAAGCCACCTGTCAGGGAGTCAGAACAGAATGTCTCGAATGCCGTTATTCCGGCCCATGCCCATGCTGCGTCCGCGCCACATTGGGTGGCGCGCAGCGGGCTTGCCGGCGGATCGGCCGCCTCGGTGCCCAGCCAATGACTGTGTAGTGAACGGATCGGTGCAATGACCCGGATCTATCTCGTTGACGACCAAGCCATTCTTCGAGATGGTTTGCAGGCACTGCTCGAATCCGCCGGCCACGAAGTGGTGGGCACCGCCAGTGAGCCCACCCAGGCCGTTGCTGAAGCACAACAGCGACAGGCGCAGGTGATGCTGCTCGATCTGGGCCTGGGCGAACGCTCGGGCTTCGAGGTGCTGCATGAACTGCGCCGCCGCGATGCCACGGTACGCGCCGTGGTGCTGACGATGTCCGAGCAGCCCCGCCACGTCGCCGAGGCCGTGCGCCTGGGCGCCTCGGGCTATGTGCTGAAGGACGCGGGGGCGGCCGAGTTGCTGCAAGCCATCGATGCGGTGGCCGCCGGCCGCCGCTTCTTCGGTCCGCAGGTGGCCGACCTGGCCTTGCAGGCGCTCACCGCTCCCAGCTCCGAGGACGCCTTCGCCACACTGTCACCGCGCGAGCGCCAGATCATCACCATGGTGGTCAACGGCCTGTCCAGCGCCGCCATCGGCCAGCAGCTGCACCTGTCGCCAAAGACGGTGGACACCTACCGCAGCCGCATCATGGCCAAGTTGGGTGTGCACGGCGTGACCGGCCTGGTGCGCCTGGCGGTGCGCGAAGGCCTGGTCGAGAAATAGGCCCC
>CAYPDO010000419.1:0-4660 GCA_964409495.1 uncultured Bordetella sp. | reverse complement strand
GGTGGCCTCGATCAGCGTGTCGCCGGGCCGGATCTCGCCACGCTCCTCGGCGCGGCGGATCATGCTCATCGCCGGCCGGTCCTTGACCGAGCCGGCCGGGTTGTTGCCTTCCAGCTTGCCCAGCACCACATTGCCCCGCGGCACGCCAGCCGGGCCGGGCAAACGCTGCAACTGCACCAGCGGCGTCTGGCCGATGACATCCTCGATCGTGGGGTAGCGGGGCATGGACACGTGCAGGTTCCTCCGGGCGGCCATTGTGTCAGCGCCGCACCGCGGCCGCTGGCCGGCCGGCGACAAGCCCCAGCCCCGCGGCCCGCCCCGGCGCCCGGGCGCACCCGGGCGCTGGCACCCCCATGACATAATCCGCCGCCACGCCGCCTCTTCCCCGAGGCGCCCGATGCCCGCGTGACGAAATCGGTAGACGTAGCGGATTCAAAATCCGCCGCCGCAAGGCGTGCCAGTTCGAGTCTGGCCGCGGGCACCACCGTCCCTCCCTTCCCCCTTCAGTCGATGCTGCAACTGCCCCCGGTCACCAAGGCGCTGCTGCTGGCGTGCATTGCCGTGTTCTGCGTGCAGGCGCTGCTGCCCATCCTGCCGCTGAATGCCTTTCTCGCGCTGTGGCCGCTGAGCAGCGGGCAGTTCTGGCCCTGGCAGCTGCTGAGCTACGGCTTCCTGCATGGCGACTTCACGCACCTGTTGTTCAACATGCTGGGGCTGTGGATGTTCGGCCGCGAGCTGGAGCAGCTGTGGGGCCCCAAGCGCTACATCCACCTGCTGCTGGCCAGCCTGGTGACGGCCGCGGTGGCCCAGCTGGTGGTGACCATGCTGCTGGGCAGCCGCACGCCCACTGTGGGCGCCTCGGGTGCGCTGTACGGCCTGCTGCTGGCCTATGGGCTGGTGTTCCGCAACCGCATGTTCGATCTGGTGGGCCTGCTGCCGATGGCGCTGATGATGCTGCCCGGCGAGATCTTCCAGACGCTGGGCATGATGCTGTTCGTGCTGCTGCTGGCCAACCGCCAGATGGTGCCGATCCCGCCGGTCATGATCCCGGCGATGACCATGGTGGCCATCTTCGGCGGCATCGAGCTGTTCATGGGCCTGATGTACTACCGCGATTCCGGCATCGCCCACTTCGCCCACCTGGGCGGCATGCTGGGTGCCTGGCTGCTGATCCGCCACTGGCGCAGCGGCGGCGGCAGTGGCCGCGCGCGCAGCCCGGTGCGCCGCGTGCACTGAGCGTGGGATGACGCGGCGCCGCAGCCGCCGATAAGCTGCACCCGAGCCCCCATCCCCAGCGGGGTCAAGCAGGAATGGTTCATGCTGCACGCCATGCCGTTCCTGACGGGAGTGCAGCCATGCGTCGAGGCCTTTCCCCCCGGAGTCTGACCACCTGGACCGCCATGCTGGCGGTGCTGGCCGCGCTGCTGCTGGCCTGGCCGGGCATGAGCCCGGCGCAGGGCCTGCCGGCCGCTGAACCGGCGCTCGGCGAACGCTCGCGCGCGCTGGAGCGCGCCCGCCAGGCGGTGGTGGGCGTGCAGGCCACGGCGGTGGAAGATGCGCGCTCGATCCGCAGCCTGGGCCGTGAACGCAGTGGCTCGGGGGTGGTGATCGGCCACGATGGCTTGGTGCTGACCATCGGCTACCTGGTGCTTGAGGCCGAGTCGGTGCAGTTGCAGCTCGACGACGGACGCACCGTGCCGGCGCGGGCACTGGGCTACGACAGTGCCTCGGGCCTCGGCCTGGTGCAGGCGCTGGCGCCGTTGGGCATTGCCCCGGTGGCGCTTGGCCAGCCGGCGCAGCTGGCCACCCAAGAGTCGCTGATGGTGGCCAGCGGCGGTGACGATGGCCAGGTCAGCCCGGCCTGGCTGCAGGCGCGGCGCGCATTTGCCGGCACCTGGGAATACCACCTCGACCAGGCCCTGCTCACCGCCCCGGCCCGGCGCGACCACAGCGGCGCCGGCCTGTTCAACGACCGCGGCGAGCTGGTGGGCATCGGCTCGCTGTTCCTGACCGATGCCAGCGCCGGTGCGGTCGACGACGGTGATGCCACGCCCGCCCAGCCCGGCCCGGCCAACCTGTTCGTGCCGGTGGATCTGCTGCCGCCGGTGCTGGATGAACTGCGCCAGCGCGGCACCACGCTGAGCAGCCGGCGCGCCTGGCTGGGCCTGAACTGCGTGGAGCTGGCCGGCGCGTTGCGCATCGTGCGCGTGGCACAGGACAGCCCGGCCGATGTGGCCGGCCTGGAGGTGGGCGACCGCATCCTGCGCATCGACGGCACCGCGGTCAGCTCGCTGGCCGGGCTGTGGCAGGCGCTGTGGGCCGGTGGCGCGGCCGAGCGCGAGGTGGTGCTCGACATCCAGCGCCAGGGCGAGCCACAGGCGGTGAAGGTGTACAGCGTCGACCGGCTCAAGACCCTGCGCCGGCCGCAGGGCATCTGACATGGGCGTGAATGGGGCCGCTCGCGGGCGGCCCGTTCACGCAGCGTGTGCCGTCAAGCCAGCAGCCCGTCCGCCACCGTGGGGTGGCGCAGCACCAGGCGCAGCTCGCGCTTGAGCCGGTGGTTGAGCAACCGCCGTGATTCGGCCATGAAGCTCAGCTGCAGCGGCGACAGCTGTCCCGCCGCCTCGGCCCGCCGCACGCGCGGCGGCGGCGGCAGGCCGCACAGGCGTGCGGCCAGCTCGAAGTACTCGCCCATGCGCAGCTCGGTGTCGTCGCTGGCGTGCAGCACACGCTGAGGCGCGCCACGCAGCAGCGCCGCCACGCAGGCGCGGGCCAGGTCGTCGGCATGGATGTGGTTGGTGTAGACGTCGTCCTCGGGCGCCAGCACCGGCGTGCCGCGCAGCAGGCGCTCGCGCGGGTGGCCGCCGGGGCGGTCTGCGGCATAGATGCCGGGAATGCGCAGGATGGTCACCGCCACGCCCCGCGTGCGGCCGAAGCGGCGCACCTGGCGCTCGGCATCGACGCGACGGCGGGCGCGTTCGGTGGCCGGGGCCACGGCGCGTGTCTCGTCAAAGCGCGCGCCGCCGCAATCGCCGTACACGCCGGTGGTGCTGGCATAAACCAGGCGCTTCAGACGGCGCGGCCCGCCGGTGGCGCCGGTGCTGTCACCACAAGCGCCGCGCGCCAGGGCCTGCAGCAGGTGCGCGGTGCGTGGATCGCCCGCGCCCTGGCCCGGTGGTGGCGCCAGGTGCAGCACCGCATCGGCCAGGCCGGCCAGGCGGCGCAGGCTGGCGGCATCGTCGAGGTTGCCCACCAGCGGCATGGCGCCGGCGGCGCGCAGCTCGGCACAGCGCGCCGGGCTGCTGGTGAGCGCCAGCAGCCGCCAGCGGCCGGCCAGCAGGCGCAGCACACGCAGGCCCACGTCGCCGCAGCCCACCACCAGCAAGGTCGGGCGGCGTTGCTGCGGTGAGGGCTTCATGGCGCGTGGATGGGGGCAGGCAGAATGGCGGGTTCAGTGTAGTTCGCCCATCTTCCAGCCCTGCCCCACCATGCGCTTCCAAGTCACGCTCCAGCCTTCCGGCCGCACCTTCGACGTGGCCCGCGACGAGACGTTGCTCGCCGCCGCCATCCGTCAGGGCATCGGCCTGCCCTACGGCTGCCGCGACGGCGCCTGCGGCTCGTGCAAGAGCAAGCTGCTCGATGGCCGCGTGATCCATGGCGCGCACCAGTTGAAGGCGCTGAGCGAGGCCGAAGAGGCCGCCGGCCTGATCCTCACCTGCTGCGCCACGCCGCAGACCGATTGCACGGTGGAGGCACGCAGCGTGCCCGGTGCCGGCGAGTTTCCGGTGCTGAAGATGCCCACCCGCGTGCTGGCCATCCACAAGCCCACCGCCGACGTGGCCCTGCTGCGCATGCAGCTGCCGGCCAACCAGAGCTTCCAGTTCCGCGCCGGCCAGTATGTGGAGTTTCTGCTGCGCGACGGCGCCCGCCGCAGCTACTCGATGGCCAATGCACCCAGCAACCTGGGCGAGCCGCCGGCCATCGAGCTGCACATCCGCCACATGCCCGGCGGCAAGTTCACCGATGTGGTGTTCTCCACGCTGAAGGAAAAGGACATCCTGCGCATGGAAGGGCCGTTCGGCAGCTTCTTCCTGCGCGAGGGCGACCAGCCCATGGTGCTGCTGGCCTCGGGCACCGGCTTCGCACCGATCAAGGCGCTGATCGAGCAGCTCAAGGCCAGCGGCAGCCAGCGGCCGGCGGTGCTGTACTGGGGCGCACGCCGCCTGGGCGACCTGTACATGCACGACTGGGCCCAGCAGGCCACGGCCGAGCTGCCCTGGCTGCGCTACGTGCCGGTGCTCTCGGAACCCACGGCCGAAGACGCCTGGGGCGGCCGCACGGGCTTGGTGCACCAGGCGGTGATGGCCGACCTGCCCGATCTCTCGGGCCACGCGGTGTATGCCTGCGGCGCGCCGGTGATGGTGGATGCCGCGCAGCGCGACTTCACCGCGCACTGCGGTCTGCCGGCCGAGGCCTTCTTCGCCGATGCCTTCACGTCCGAGCTCGACAAGCAGGCCGGGGCCTGACGCGATGACGAAGCCCAGGCCCGCCACCCGCCGCCCGCTGCTCGCCACGCTGGCCCTGGCGGCCATCACCACGCTGGCCGCCCCGGCCGTGCTGGCGCAGGCGGCCGCCAAGCCCATCCGCCTGATCGTGCCCT
>CAYPDO010000418.1:0-4661 GCA_964409495.1 uncultured Bordetella sp. | reverse complement strand
AGCCTGGATGCCCGGGAAGGGCAGCGTGCACGAACCCGGCACCATGGGCGTGGCGCCCGGCAGTGGCGTGATGACGTGGCCGCCGGTCTCCGTCTGCCAGAAGGTGTCGACGATGGGGCAGCGGCTGCCGCCGATGTTCTGGTAGTACCACTCCCAGGCCGCCGGGTTGATGGGCTCGCCCACCGAGCCCAGGATGCGCAGGCTGGACAGGTTGCTGTGCTTCGGGTGCACCGCGGCGTTGGTCTCGGCGGCCTTGATCAGGCTGCGGATGGCCGTGGGCGCCGTGTAGAAGATGGTGACCTTGTGCTTCTCGATCATCTTCCAGAAGCGGTCGGCCGCCGGGTACGTGGGCATGCCCTCGAACACGACCTCGGTGCCACCCAGCGCCAGCGGGCCGTAGGTGATGTAGCTGTGGCCGGTGACCCAGCCGATGTCGGCCGTGCACCAGAACACGTCGTCGGCCTTCAGGTCGAAGGTCCAGGCCGTGGTGAGCGCGGCATGCAGCAGGTAGCCGCCGGTGCTGTGCTGCACGCCCTTGGGCTTGCCGGTGGAGCCGCTGGTGTACAGCAGGAACAGCGGGTGCTCGGCACCCACCCATTCGGGCTCGCAGGTGGCGGGCTGGCTGGCGATGACATCAGCCATCCACAGGTCGCGCCCCGGCGTCATGGCCACCTCGGCGCCGCTGCGCTTGACGACCAGCACGTTTTTCACCGAATCGCAGCCGCCAAGTGCCAGCGCCTCATCGACGATGCTCTTGAGCGGCAGCTGCTTGCCGCCACGCACCTGGTGGTCGGCGGTGATCACGGCCACGGCGCCGGTGTCCTCGATGCGGTCGCGCAGGCTCTGCGCCGAGAAGCCGCCGAACACCACCGAGTGCGTCGCGCCGATGCGCGCGCAGGCCTGCATGGCGGCCACGCCGTCGATCGACATGGAGATGTAAATCACCACGCGGTCGCCCTTCTTCACGCCCAGGCTCTTCAGGCCGTTGGCGATCTGGCAGGTCTTGGCCAGCAGCTGGCTGTAGCTGACCTTGGTGACCTCGCCGCCATCGGCCTCGAAGATGATGGCGGTCTTGTCGCCCAGGCCACGCTCGATGTTGCGGTCCAGGCAGTTGACGCTGGCGTTCAGCGTGCCGTCCTCGAACCACTTGAAGAACGGCGCCTCGGCCTCGTTGAGCACCTTGGTGAAGGGCGTCTTCCAGCTCAGCAGCTCGCGCGCGTGGCCGGCCCAGAACCCTTCGTAGTCGGTCTCGGCCTGCTGGCACAGGGCTTCATAGGCGGCCATTCCGGAGACATGGGCGCTGCCCGACAAGGCGGCGGGCGGCTGGTAGATCTTCAGTTCGGTGGGACCTTCGGTGGCGCTCATGCATGTCTCCTGGATGGATGTCGAACGGATCTTCGGCGGTGCCTGATGCGCGGGCACCGCGAGATGCCTGCACCTTAGGCAGAGGCTCTTACGAACCCCTTACTTGTGGCAGTCTGGGCAAGCTTCGGGCCAGGGCCATCGGGCCGCCGCCGCGCAGGTCAAGGGCCGCGCACGCGCCAGCGTGACACAGGCACTGCCTAGAATCCACGGGATTTCCCCAAAGGCCCACGCTTCACGATGGCACATCACCCCTCCCGCCCGCCCCAGCCGTTGCACGGCGCGCCGCGCCCGTCGGCGCTGTCGTCGCTGATCTTCGCCAGCCGCTGGCTGCAGCTGCCGCTGTACCTGGGGCTGATCCTGGCGCAGGCGGTCTACGTCTACCACTTCTGGGTGGAACTGGTGCACCTGATCGAGGCCGCCTTCGGCAACCAGGGCGCGCTGGCCAGCCTGGTCAACAGCCTGGGCTACAAGGGCGCGGCCATCTTCGGCCCCGACGGCAAGACGGTGGTCGGCTACGAGCCGATCAAGAGCCTGTCGGAGACCATCATCATGCTGGTGGTGCTGGGCCTGATCGACGTGGTGATGATCAGCAACCTGCTGATCATGGTGATCATCGGCGGCTACGAGACCTTCGTCTCGCGGCTGGGCCTGGAGGGCCATCCCGACCAGCCCGAGTGGTTGAGCCACGTGAACGCCTCGGTGCTGAAGGTGAAGCTGGCCACGGCCATCATCGGCATCAGCTCGATCCACCTGCTCAAGACCTTCATCAACGCCGCCAACTACGAGGAAAAGGTGCTCATCTGGCAGACGCTGATCCACGTGGCGTTCCTGTTCTCGGCGCTGGCCATCGCGGCGGCCGACCGGCTGATGCCGCACGGGCCGTCCGAGCCTCACTGAAGCGGCCCGGGCTGGCCCAGCGCCAGCCAGATCTCGCGGGTGTCGGCGCCCGGCTCGGCCGGCACCAGCATGAAGCCCAGGTTGCGCGCCAGGTCCAGCATGCGCTGGTTCTCGCGCAGCACGGTGGCCACCAGGCGCTGCGTGCCGCGCTCGCGCAGCGTGGCCGTCAGCTTGTGCATCAGCAGCTCGCCCAGGCCGGCGCCCTTGAGCGCAGAGCGCACGATGATGCCGAACTCGGCGTCGCGGTTGTCGGGATCGATCACCGCACGCGCCACGCCCAGCGTGTGCTCCTCGCCATCGGCGCCGATCTCGGTGGCCACGAAGGCGATCTCGCGCGCATGGTCCACCTGGGTCAGGCGCGCCAGCTCGCTGTGCTCGATGCTGCGGCGGCTGTAGAACACGCGCATGCGCAGGTCCTCCGGGTCCAGCTCGGCCAGGAAGGCCAGGTGCTGGGCCTCGTCTTCCGGGCGGATCGGCCGCAGCGTCAAGGCGCGCCCCTGCCAGTCCACCCGCTCCACCCACTGCTGCGGGTAGGGCAGGATGGCGAAGTGCCCGGCGCCGGCCGGGCCGGCGGCGTCCAGCCGGATGCGCGCATCCAGCGCCACCACGCCGCGCGCATCGGCCAGCAAGGGGTTGATGTCCAGCTCGGACAGCTCGGGGATGTCGGCCAGCATCTGCGACACGGCGATCAGCGTGGCGTGCAGTGCCGCCTCGTCCACCGCCGGTGTGTCGCGCCAGGCGCCCAGCAGGCGCGCGACGCGGGTGCGCGCCACCAGCGCGCGCGCCAGCGGCACGTTCAGCGGCGGCAGGCCGATGGCGCGGTCGGCCAGCAGCTCCACCGCAGTGCCGCCCTGGCCGAACAGGATCACCGGGCCGAAGACCGGGTCGATGCTGGCGCCCACGATCAGCTCGCGCGCCTGTGGCCAGCGCAGCAACTGCTGCACCGTGAAGCCGCTGATCTGCGCATCGGGCCGGCGCGCGGCCACGCGGTCCAGCATGGCCTGCGCGGCGGCGCGCAGGGCAGCGGCGTCGCCGATGTCCAGCACCACGCCGCCCACGTCGCTCTTGTGGCTGATCTGCGGCGAGAGGATCTTCAGCACCACCGGGTAGCCCGGCCCGCCCTGGGCCGGATCGGCCGCGGCCACCGCCGCCGCGGGCGTGGCCGCGCAGGTGCGGGTGGCCACCACCGGGATGCGGTAGGCCGCCAGCACGGCCTTGGCCTCGGGCTCGCTGAGCTGGCTGCGCCCGGCGGCCAGCGCCGCGTGCACGATGGCGCGCGCCGCCGCAACGTCGGCCGCCTCGCCCTGGCCGGCGCCCGGCGGTGCGGCCGGCGGCGTCTCGATCAGCTGCGCCTGGTTGCGCCGGTAGGCCACGCCCATCGCGAAGGCGCGCACGGCCTCCTCGGGCGTGGCATAGCAGGCGATGCCGGCCGCGCTGAACACCTGCTGCGCCTCGGCCACCGCCGGGCCGCCCAGCCAGCTGGCCAGCACGCGCGCCGGCTGGCCCGGCGCCGGCGCCATGCGCGGGGCCAGCGCACGGGCGATCTCGGCGCTGGGCACGATGGCCGTGGGCGCATGCACGAACAGCAGCGCAGCGGCCGCCGGATCACCCTGCAGCGCATCGAGCGTATCGACGTAGCGCTGCACCGGCGCGTCGCCGATGATGTCCAGCGGGTTGCCGTGCGACCAGTTGGCCGGCAGCACGGCATCCAGGCGCGCCAGCGTGGCCGGCGATGGCTCGGCCAGCGTGATGCCCGCGTGCGCCGCCGCATCGGCGGCCATCACGCCGGCGCCGCCGCCGTTGGTGAGCACCAGCAGTTCATCGGCGGTGTTGCCGCGCCAGCGTGCCAGGGTCTCGGCGGCCAGGAACAGCTCGTCGAGCGTGTCCACGCGCAGCATGCCGGCGCGGCGGATGGCCGCGTCCACCACCCAGTCGGCCCCGGCCAGCGCGCCGGTGTGCGAGGCCGCGGCCTTGCGGCCCTGCGCCGAGCGGCCCGACTTGACCACGATCACCGGCTTGTTGCGCGCTGCCGCCCGCGCCGCCGACATGAACTTGCGCGCCGCGCTGACCGATTCGATGTACAGCAGGATGGCGCGGGTGTTGGCATCGCTGGCCAGCCAGTCGAGCATGTCGCCGAAGTCCACATCCGCATGCTCGCCCAGCGACACCACCTGCGAGAAGCCGATGCCGCGGCCACGCGCCCAGTCCAGCACCGCGGTGAGCAGTGCGCCCGATTGCGACACGAAGGCCAGCCCGCCCGGCAGCGCGCAGGTGTGGGCAAAGCTGGCATCCAGCCCCAGGCGCGGCACCTGCAGGCCCAAGCAGTTGGGGCCCAGGATGCGCAGCAGCCCGGGCCGCGCCGCGTCCAGCATGGCCTGGCGCTGCGCCGCATCGAGCCC
>CAYPDO010000417.1:0-4662 GCA_964409495.1 uncultured Bordetella sp. | reverse complement strand
CAGCCGCCGGGCAAGAAGAACAGCACCATCCACCTGCTGTCGGGCGGCGAGAAGGCGCTCACCGCCATTGCGCTGGTGTTTGCCATCTTCCTGCTGAACCCGGCGCCGTTCTGCCTGCTCGACGAGGTGGACGCGCCGCTGGACGACGCCAACACCGAGCGTTATGCCAAGCTGGTGGCCGAGATGAGCCACAAGGGCACGCAGTTCCTCTTCATCAGCCACAACAAGATCGCGATGGAAATGGCCGAGCAGTTGATCGGGGTGACGATGCAGGAGCAGGGCGTCTCGCGCATCGTGGCGGTGGACATGGAAGCCGCCGCGCGGATGGTGCAAGCATGAGCTTCAGCCTGATGGAAGGCCTGGCGATTGCCGGCGGCTTGGTGCTGGCGGGCGTGGTGGCGCATGGCGTGTGGAACGCGCGCAAGGCCGCGCCGCGCCAGCCCGAAGGCGCGGCCGACAGCCGGCTCGAGCCGGTGATGGGCGGCGCGGCCGCCGTGACCCGCGCGCCCGAGGATGCCGAGGCCGACATGGCCGCCGCCGAGGGCGCGGCCCAGGCCCTGGCCGAACTGCGCCCGGCGGTGGTGCCGCGCAAGACCGCGCGGCTGGATCCGCTGATCGACGCCATTGCCATGCTGCGGCTTGAATCGGCGGTCAGCGGCGAGCTGGCGCTGATGCACCTGCCGCCCACGCGCCGTGCCGGCACCAAGCCCTTCCTGATCGAAGGCCTGAACGCCGAGACCGGCGAGTTCGAGCTGCCCGCGCCGGGCCAGCGCTACACCGAGTTCCAGGCCGGTGTGCAGATGGCCAACCGCTCGGGCGCCCTGAACGAGATCGAGTACAGCGAGTTCGTGCAGAAGCTGCAGGGCTTTGCCGAATCGGTGGGCGCCATGGTCGACCTGCCCGACATGCTGGAGGTGGTGGCCCACGCGCGCGAGCTGGATGCCTTTGCCAGCGCCCAAGATGCCCAGCTGGCCGTGGTGCTGCGCGCCAACGAGGCCGCGTGGACGGTGGGCTACCTGCAGCAGGCCGCCGGCCGCCACGGCTTCGTGCCCGGCGTGCTGCCGGGCCGGCTGGTGCTGCCGGGCGCCGAGGAGGGCGCACCGCCGGTGCTGGTGCTGGGCTTCGACGCCCAGGCCGCGCTGGCCGACGACCCCAGCGTGGCCGCCGTGCGCTCGGTGACCCTGAGCCTGGATGTGCCGCAGACGCCCGAGGCCGCCGAGCCCTATCCGGCCTGGCAGGATGCCGCGCGCCGCCTGGCCGCCGAGATCGACGCCACGGTGTGCGACGACGCCGGCCGCGCCATCACCCTGCAGGCCTTCGTGGGCATCGGCGAAGACCTGAAGGCGCTGTACCAGGCGCTGCAGCAGCGCGATCTGGCGGCGGGTTCGCCGGCCGCGCGGCGGCTGTTCAGCTGATGCTGCGGCCAGCTTGCTGCGATGAGGCTGGCCGGCGACGGCTCGCGGCCAGACCGCAGAGTGCCAGGCCCGCCAACAGCAGACTCGTAGGCTCGGGGATGGTGCCGGTCAGTGGTGTGGCAGAGCCGAAGGTAATGTTGTCGTAGCCGATTCGGTTCACGGTGCCGCCGAAGTCGATCGATTTGGCAGTTCCGCTGAATGCCGCTCCCCCAGCGGTCCAGTTGCAATAGCTGCCATTGGGGTCCCCGGTGCAGCCGTTGTTGTACTGGGCGGCAAGGTTAATGCTGGCCAGCACGTTGCCGGTGGCGTCCAGACCGTCGTACACGAGGACTGTGGCCGTTGTCGCGGACGAGTAGAAGAACGAGAAGCCGGTGTCGAAGCCCGGCGCATAGTTCAATACGGCCGACCCCGTCAGGAAGAACAGGATGGTGTTGGGCGTTGGTTCATTGGCAATGTTGCCAGAGCCACCGGCGTCAATGTCGATGACGGTGAGGCTATTGCTGCCGAAGGCGATGCCATGGTTGGTGCCGCTGTTGCCCAGGCTGTCGGTGCCGCCGTTGTAAAAGTTGTTCAGGTTCGCGATGTCGCCAGCGCCTTCGAAGTCCAGCACGATGGGCGAGGCCTGTGCACCGGTGGCACACAGCAAGGCCACAGAGACGCTCGCGATGTTCGATACGAATTTCGCCATGATGTCCTCAAGTTTGATGAAGTTGGCGCCTCCAATAACCTTAGAGGCACGCGACTCCAGCAATGCCCATGCCACTAGCCTGGAATTACCTGGCGTGCCCGCTGTTTCGGACGGGCCATTCGTCGGTTGGGGGCCAAGCCGTCTGAGCCTGTAAAACGAATCGACGTCTCAGGATGCTGGACGGCTCATATGTGCTGCCCTTTGGCCGTAGCAATCAAATGCTAGGCGGCGAAACG
Organism: uncultured Bordetella sp.; assembly: GCA_964409495.1. Classification (GTDB taxonomy): domain Bacteria; phylum Pseudomonadota; class Gammaproteobacteria; order Burkholderiales; family Burkholderiaceae_C; genus Pseudaquabacterium. The sequence continues at coordinate 2,323 of CAYPDO010000417.1, read as the reverse complement.
CGTATCTGAACGATGCGTGCGATCCGGGTCATGCCGATCAGAAACTGCTGGTTTGGCGGCCGCGCCAGGCGCTGCACAGATCCACCGCCTCCAGCGTGCGCTGCAGCGCGCGCTGGCCGCCCAGGTAGCGATGCATGCTCTTGCCGAAGGCCGCCTCGACCTGCTGGCGCTCGTCGGTACCGCAGGCGCCGCGGAAGTGGCGCGGCAGGCTGGCGGGCTCGTCGCGGCCCATGCGCTGGGCCAGCGCCGGCAACTGGCTGGCCACAAAGGCCAGTGCGGCGCGGCGCGTGCCGGCATCGGCGTTCTGCGCCTGCAGCAGCGGCCACAGGCTTTCGCGGATGTCGATGTCCTCGTCGAGCAGCAGTGCCCGGGCACGCTGGGCCAGCGCCGGCTGGCGGAAGTGGCCCAAGGCCGCCAGCAGGTCACCGCGCAGCACGCGGTCGCTGCTGCCGCGCAGGGCGGCCAGCAGGCCGTTGAACAAGGCCTCGTCGCCGTCCAGCGCCGCCGTCGACAAGGTGGCGCGGCGCAGATCGGTGCCCAGCGTCGCGGCATCGGCCAGCCAGGCCTGGGCCAGGCCACGCGCCTGGGCGCGCAAGTCGGCGTCGTCGCCCAGCTCGGCCAGGCGCGGCAGCAGTTGGGCACGCAGCAGCTTGTCGTCGTCACGGTCGCCAGGCCGGAGCTGCCAGCCCAGCGCGCGGCCACGCGCGCCAAAGGCGGCCTGCCAGCGCGCCGCATAGGCCGCCCGGGCCGCGCCATCGGCCTCGGCCAGCGGCTTCAGGTGGGCCAGCAGGTCGGCCGCGGCCTCCACCACGGCGCGGCGTGGGTGCTCGGCAAAGGCCTGCACCACGGCCAGCACGGCGGCGGTGTCGATCTCGCCGGCGTCGTGCAGGCCGGCGGCATCGTCGATCAGGGTCAGCGCCTCGCCGATGGGCATGGCGGCCCGATGGGCGGGCGTGATCAACCGCGCCAGGCCGTCGGCCGCGTAGGCCACGCGGTAGTAGCCGCTGCCGTCGGCATTGCCGTTCAGCCAGGTCGGGCAGTCGGCGTCAGGCAGGGCCACGGTGGCCTGCGGCGTATCGAGCAGCACGCGCGTGGTGCCGGCGGGCGTGCGCACGCGCACCGGGATCTGCCAGCGCGTGGCTGGCCCGGTGCTGGCCGGCGAGCCCAGCGGCAGCAGGCGTGACTGGGCCAGCTGAAGCTGCGGCGGCTGGCCGGCCTCGCACTGCAGCGTGGCGCGCAGCAGCGGTATGCCCGGCTGCCGCGTGAAGCTGCGGATGGCGGCCGGCAGCGCGGCATCGTCTGGCGACGCGCTGGCCAGCGCGGCAAAGAAGTCGGCGCTGGTGGCATGGCCCCAGGCATGGCGCTGCATGTAGCGCTGCACACCCTGGCGGAAACGTGCCTCGCCCAGCCAGCCCTCGGCCATGCCCAGCACGGCCTGGCCCTTCTGGTAGGTGATGGCGTCCCACAGGTTGCCCATGTCTTCGGCCACCTGCACCGGCTGCTCGATGCGGCGCGCGCTGGCCAGGCGGTCGGCGCGCATGGCCCAGCGCCGGGCCTGCGCCGGCGCGGCGTCCCAGCCGGCGTCGGGCAGCACCTCGGCGGTGATGCGGTCGCCCATCCAGGAGGCGAAGGATTCGTTGAGCCACAGGTCGTCCCACCAGGCCATCGTGACCAGGTTGCCGAACCACTGGTGCGCCAGCTCGTGCGCGGCGGTGCTGGCGTAATCGTGGCGGAAGTTGGCCGATTCCTGGCCGGGCGGCGACAGCATCAGCGTGGATGCATAGGTCACCAGGCCCGGGTGCTCCATGGCCGAGAAGCCCACCGTCACCGGGATCGCCAGGCTGTCGAGCTTGGCATACGGATAGGGCATCTCGAAGTAGGCCTCCAGGCGCTGGAGGATGCGGCCGGTGATGCTGGCGGCGAAGCCGGCCTCGGCCTCGCGCCCGCGTGGCACCACGAAGCGGATCGACACCGGGCCGTTGGCGGGCGCCTCGCGCACGCCGAAATCACCCACGGCAAAGGCCAGCAGGTAGGCCGGCAGCGGCGGCGTGGCCGCAAACTGCACCCGCTTGCGGCCGCCGCCGGCCGGGCTCTCGCTGCGCACCGGCATGTTGGCCACCGCGGTGAGCCCATCGGGCACGGTGAGCGTCAGTGTCCACGGCACCTTGAAGCCGGGCTCGTCGAACAGCGGAAAGGCCAGGCGCGCGCCGGTGGCCTCGAACTGCGAGAACACGGCCCAGCCGGCGCCGGGCGTGCCGGCCGGCACATCGGCGCGGTCGCGCTGGCGGAACAGGCCGTACACATCCTTGTCCTGCAGCCGGCC
>CAYPDO010000416.1:0-4679 GCA_964409495.1 uncultured Bordetella sp. | reverse complement strand
GCTCCGGGTAGCGCAGCAGTTCCACCGAGGCATAGAAGGCGTCCATGTCCAGGTGGGCGATCCAGCGGCGCGGCGCGTGCATGGCTGCATTGTGGGTCGCGACAACGCGACACCCTGGCGCAGGCTGTTTCTGGATTAAATGTGCAAGTTGCACATATACTGGCAATGCGACGTCGATGCCGTCCACGCCGTGGGCGCCCCAACCCATCCTGGAGACCTGCCATGAGCCTGTTCAAGCCCTTGCCGGACGACGTGACGCCACACGCGGTGCCGGCCCATCCACCCCACCGGGCCGCCGTGCGCAGCGGGCGCCGGGGCCTGGCGGCCACGCTGCTGGCCGCCGGCCTGGCCGTGCTGGCCGGCTGCGGCGGTGGCGGGGGCGACAGCGGTACGGCCGCCGCGTCAGGCAGCGGCACCAGCGCCGCCGCCGGCGCCACCGACTACACCGTGGGCACCATCACCGGCTTCGGCTCGGTGATCGTCAATGGCGTGCGTTACGACGACAGCAGCGTCAAGGCCGTGGACGACAGCGGCAGCGAGATCAAGATGGCGCTGGGCATGACCGCCAGCGTCGACAGCAGCAGCGTCGACAGCAGCACGCGCACGGCCAGGGCGCATGCCATCCGCATCGGCAGCCGGCTGCTGGGCCCGATCGCCGCCGGTAGCCTGGTGCTCAGCGGCAGCACCGGCACGATGACGGTGCTGGGCCAGACGGTGGATGTGACCGAGAGCACCGTGTTCGACGACACGCTGTCCGCCGGCCTGCCGGCGCTGAGCGAGGGCGCGGTGATCGAGGTGCATGCGCTGCCCGACAGCGCCACCGGCCACCTGGTGGCCACGCGCATCGAGGCCAGGACCGGTGCCACCGCCTACAAGCTGGTGGGCACCGTGGCCGGCCTGGACAGCACGGCCAAGACCTTCAGCATCGGCGCAGCCAGGATCGGTTATGCCAGCGCCTCCGGCGTCAGCAGCACGCTGGCCGACGGCCAGACCGTGCGCGTGACCCTGGCCACCACCGCCCCGGCCACCAGCAGCGAGGCCTGGACAGCCACGCGCGTGGACAGGGGCCGCGGCGCGGTCAGCACCGACACCGGCAGCGTGAGCACGGTGGCGGTGCGTGGCGACATCAGCAGCCTCACGTCGGCCACCAGCTTCACCGTGGCCGGCGTCAAGGTGGATGCCAGCAGCGCCACCGTCACTCCTGTCGGCAGCACGCTGGCCGCCGGCGTCGCGGTGGTGGTCAAGGGCAGCATCAGCAACGGCGTGCTGGTGGCCACCAGCGTGCTGGTCGACAGCTACGACCGGACCGGCGGCGGCAAGGGCCGCTTCGAGCTGCACGGCACGGTGGGCAGCCTGGACACCACGGCCAAGACCTTTGTCGTGGTGGGCAGCAAGGTCAACGTGACGGTCGACTACAGCAGCAGCAGCCTCAGCTGGACCAACGGCACCGAGGCCACGCTGGCCAACGGTGTGAAGGTGGAAGTGCGCGGCGGCGTCGGCAGCACGCGCACCCGAATCGTCGCCACGGCGATCCAGTTCGAGCGCTGAAGCCGGCCATGGCGGGCGGCGTAGCATCGCGCCGCCCTGCCGGTGCAGCGCCGCCGCCCACCTTCTGCCCGCCCTGCCCACGTGAGCCCGACCGACCCCGCCCCCGCCCCACCCGGCCCGGCCGATGCGCTGGCCGAGGCACTGCGCCGCCTGCTCGGGCCGCTGGCCCGGCTGGCGCTGGCGCGCGGGCTCACGCACGCCACGCTGGACGAACTGGTCAAGCTGGCGCTGGTCGACGCCGCCGACCGCCAGCATGCCGAACTGCCGCCGCACCGGCGCGTCAGCCGCATCAGCACAGCCACCGGCATCCACCGCCGCGAGGTCACCCGCCTGGTGGGCGCGCTGCGCGAGGGCGGCGCGCGCCAGCCGCCGCCGCAGCGCTCGCTGGCCAGCGAGCTGTTCGCCCACTGGCGCACCCAGCGCGACTACTGCGACCGCCGCGGCTCGCCGGCCGAGCTGCCGCGCCAGGGCCCGGCGCCCAGCTTCGAGAGCCTGGCCCAGGCCATCACCCGCGACGTGCACCCGCGCAGCCTGCTCGACGAGATGCTGCGCCTGGGCCTGGCCGCGCACGACGGCCAGCGCGACACCGTGCGCCTGCTGCGCGAGGATTTCGTGCCCAGCGGCGACGCCCGGCGCATGCTGCGCGCGCTGGGCAACAACGTGGGCGACCACCTCGAGGCAGCGGTGGACAACGTGCTGTCCGAGACGCCGCGGCACTTCGAGCAGGCGGTGTTCGCCGGTGGCCTGAGCCCGCGCTCGGTGGCCGAGCTCGACCGCCTGCTGCGCGCGCGCTGGGGCGAGCTGGTCGATGCCCTGGTGCCGGCGCTCGAGGCCATGGTGGCCCGCGACGCCCAGGCCCGCGACGCCCAGGCCGGCGGTGCCGACGGCGAGGCCGCTGAATCTTCCATGCACCCGGTCCGCCAGCGCGTGCGGCTGGGCCTGTACTCCCTTGCGCAGGACGAGCCCGCGCCCGACGTTCCGGAAAGCCCGCGATGAACGCCCACGACACCACGCTCACACCTGCCGTGCGCCGATCCTGGCGCGGGCGACTGCGCCAGCGGCTGGGCGCACGGCTGTCGGCCCTGGTGCACGGCGCGCTGCGCGACCGCGCCACCGATGTGCTGTCCTTCGGCGTGGCCCTGGTGGCGGCAGCGCTGGCGGCGCTGCTGCTGGGCAGCCTGCACGGCTGCGGCGGCGGCGTGGGCATCGAGGGCACTGGCGCGTCGTATGCCGCCGGGCCGATCACCGGCTATGGCTCGATCATCGTCAACGGCGTGCACTACGACGAGGCCACGGCCAGCGTGCTGGACGACGACGGCGGCACGCTGACGCGCAGCCAGCTGGCGCTGGGCATGGTGGTGCAGGTGGATGCCGGCGCCATCACCACTGCGGCCGATGGCACGCAGCGCGCCACCGCCACCCGCGTGCGCACCAGCCGCACGCTGGTAGGGCCGCCGGTGGTCTCGGCCGGCGGCCAGCTCAGCGTGCTGGGCCAGGCGGTGACGATCGGCAGCGCCACCGTGCTCGATGCCGGCTTCGCGCAGGGCCTGGCCAGCATCGCCCAGGCGGCGGTGATCGAGGTGTATGGCGACTACGACAGCGCCAGCGCCAGCGTGCAGGCCACGCGCATCGCGCCGGCTGCCGCCGGCAGCCGCTACAGCGTGCGCGGTCCGGTCAGCGCGGTGGATGTGGCGCGCCAGACCTGCACCATCGGCAGCCAGACCTACAGCCTGTCGAGCACCAGCGGCCTGGCCGACGGCACCGTGGTCAGGCTGGCGCTGCCCGGCGGCACCGATGCCAGCGGCCGCTGGCAGACCAGCGGCCAGCAGACGCAGAGCGGCCTGCCCGGCGCCAGCGGCGCCGAGGTCGAGCTGCAGGGCCTGATCAGCAGCCTGGGCTCGGCCACCCGCTTCGTCGTCGATGGCGTCACGGTGGACGCTGGCAGCGCCAGGATCAGCGGCAGCCTGCAGCGTGGCAGCCGGGTGGAAGTGCAGGGCGTGGTGCGCAACGGCGTGCTGCTGGCCACGCGCGTGGAGGTGCAGGGCGAGGGCCAGGCGCGCAGCTTCGAGCTGCGCGGCACGGTGGCCAGCATCGACCGTGCCGCGCTGCGCATGGTGGTGCAGGTGGCCGGCCGCAGCACCACGGTGAGCTTGGCGCGCAGCGACCTGGTGTTCGAGCGCGGCACGCTGGCTGACCTGACGGCCGGCGTGGCGCTGCGCGTCACCGGCCAGTTGGCGGCCGACCGGCTGGTGCTGGACGCCACGCGCATCCGCGTCGGCGATTGAGGGCGGCGGTGCGCGCGGGTCTTGCAGGCGGCTGCGCCAGGCGCAGAATCGGGGCCAGCCTCTTGTCTGGGAGTGGCTTCATGGCATCAGCCCCCGCGCGTCGCGCCCTCACCGATTCGGCCCTGTGCCTGGCCACCGCTTGCGCGGCCGTGGCGATGTTCCTGCCGCCCTGGGTGGCCGGCACCGTGGCCTCGGTGCCGCGCATCGTGGCCACCGCGCTGGTGCTGGTGCTGGCCCTGTTGCTGCACTGGGTGTTCCTGGGCCTGGGCGCGCAACGCATGGGTCGTCCGGTGCTGGGCTGGGTGGCGCTGGCGGTGCTGCTGTTCCCGGTGGGCGGCGCCGCGGCGCTGATCCTGCTGGCCTGGCTGCTGCACGAGCCCGAAGCGCAGCCGTCGGCCGCGCACTAGCGGGCAGCGCGCGCGGCCGCCTTCAGCCGCGCAGCGCGCCGCCGGCCAGCGCCACTGCGGTGGCCGCCGCGAGCGCCGTGAACAGGCAGCCGGCCATGCGCAGCGCGAAGGCCCCGTCGCCGCTCATGGCCGCCACCACGCTGCGCGTGAGGCTGTTGGCGGCCAGCGTGAACAGCACGCCGCGCATCGCCTGAGCCTCGCTGATCCCGCCTTGCTGCGCCACGGCGGCCAGCGCCGCCACACCCGAGTGCGCATCGCCCAGGCCGGCCAGCGCGGCCCCGGCCAGCGCGCCGGCCTGGCCGAACAGGCGCTGCGCTGCCGACACCGCCACCGCCACACCCGTGAGCAGGCCGGCCACGATCAGCGCCTCGCGCACACGCAGCGCGCGGCCCGGGGGCGGGCGGGCCTCGGGGCCGGCGCTGCCGGCGCCCGGTGCGGC
>CAYPDO010000415.1:0-4682 GCA_964409495.1 uncultured Bordetella sp. | reverse complement strand
GACGACCAGAATCACAATCTGGGACTCTACCAACTGAGCTACAGCCACCGTAGAGCCGCGCAGTATACCGCGAGATTCAGGGCTTGGGCGCCGATGCCGCGGCCGCTGCGGCCACCGGATCCACGCGCTTGTCGGTCTTGAAGCGGGTTCTCAGGGCCTGGTAGTAGGCCTCGGACTCGGCGCGTGCCCAGGCCTGGGCGTACTGGCCACGCAGCGCCTGCGCATCCTCGGGCCTGACCTCGCGCGGCAGCACCTTGTCAACCCGCACCACCACATAGCCCTCGCCCGGCTGGGCCACGCCCACCACGGCCGGCAGCTTGGCGGTGTCGGCGGCCAGCACGGCCTCGAGCACCGGACGCGGCAGCGATTCGGGCTTGGCGCGCGAGACGGTCAGCGCCTCGCCCAGCTCGCCACTGTTGGCGTCGGCCTTCAGCTGCGCCAGGCGGGCCTCGCCGTCCTTGCGCGCCAGGGCTTCGGCCTGGCTGGCCAGCAGGCGCTGGCGCACGCCTTCCTTCACCTCGGCCAGCGGCAGCGTGCGCGCCGGCTGGTGCTGCAGCACACGGGCGGCAGCCAGCTGGTTGGCGCCCACCTCCACGGCATCGGTGTTGCGCTTGTTCTTCAGCGCATCGTTGCCGAACACGGCGTCCAGCAGCTTGGCGCTGGCCAGCGGGCCCTTGGCCTGCGCATCCGGCGTGCGCTGCACGGTGGCTGCACGCTTCTCGAGCTTGAGCTTGTCGATCACCGGCTGCAGGCTGTCGCTCTGCTCGTACACGGTGTTGGTGAACTGCTCGGCCGCCTCTGCCCAGCGCTTGACCGCCAGTTGCTGGCGCACCTCGTCCTCGATCTGCGCACGCACCGCCTCGAAGGGCTTCTTGTCGCCGCCGCGCACGGCCTCCAGCTGGATCACGTGGTAGCCGAAATCGGTCTCGACCACGTTGCTGATCTCGCCCGGCTTCATCGCGAACACGGCGTCCTCGAACGCCTTGACCATGGCGCCACGCCCGAAGAAGTCAAGGTCGCCACCTTTCTCGGCCGAGCCCGGATCCTGCGAGTTCTTCTTCGCTACATCGGCAAAGCCGGCGGGGCTCTTGCGCACCTCGGCCAGCAGCGCCTCGGCGCGGGCCTTGGCCTTCTGCTTCACATCGGCCGCCGCATCCTTGTCGGCGGTGATCAGGATGTGGCGCGCGCGGCGCTCCTCTGCAGCGGCGTAGCGGCTCGAGTTCTCGGCGTAGTACTTGCGCAGGTCGTCCTCGGGCACGGCGATGCCGCGCTTGATGGTGTCCATGTCGAGCAGCACATACTCGATCTGCGCCTGCTCGGGCGCGCGGAACTCGGCCTCGCGCTGCTTGTAGAAGGCCTCGATGTCGGCATCGGTGGGCGCCACCTTGGCCAGGTAGTCCTTGGCCTCGAAGCGCACCAGGCGCAGCTCGCGGCGCTGCAGCAGTGCATCGAGCGCGGTGTTCACCACCGCACCGGGCGCCAGCACCGCGCCGGTGATGCCGCCCAGCACCTGCTGCTGCGCAAGATCCTGCCGCAGACGTGCCGCGAAGGCCTCTGATGTCAGGCCCTGGGCCGACAGCAGTTCCTTGTTCACCGTGCCGTCGGCATTGCGCATCTGCGCGAACTGCGGATCGGTGACAAACAGGCGCTGCAGGCGCTCGTCGGTGACGGTGAGATGCTGCTTCAGCATGGCCGTCTGCAGCACGCGCTCGCGGATCAGCATGTCCAGCGTCTCGGCGCGGGCAGCGGGCGAGTCAAGCATCTTGGCGTCCAGGCCTGGCATCTGCGCACGCACGCGCTCCACCTGGCGCTGGTGCATGGCATCCCATTCGGCCTGGGTGATCGACTGGCCATCCACCTTGGCCACCGTGGCGTTGGCGCCATCGGTGAACTGCGAGTAGCCCTGGATGCCGAACACCACGAACGACGGCAGGATCAGGATCAGCAGCAGCAGCTGCAGCCACCGGTTGTGGGTGCGTACGAACTCGAACATGGATGAGGAGCCTTCGGAAGCGGCAGACCGTGCCGGGCCACGCACGCAAAAAAGGCGAACCGGGGTTCGCCTTGTTGAGTGTCGGGGCCCGAGCGCCGGCGGCGCCGGAGCCCGTGATTCTAGGGCCCGCCGCAGCTGCCCCTGCCCCTGCGGGCGGGTGGCCGCCGCAGCGAGCCGGATTGGTGGGTGCTGAGGGGCTCGAACCCCCGACCTACGCCTTGTAAGGGCGCCGCTCTACCAGCTGAGCTAAGCACCCCTCAGACGCAGGCGCACAAGGCGCCGGTGTTCACTTGATGCCGTCCTTCAGGGCCTTGCCCGGACGGAACTTGGGCACCTTGGAAGCCTTGATCTTGATCACATCACCGGTGCGGGGGTTGCGGCCGCTGCGTGCGGCCCGCTTGGTGACCGTGAAGGTGCCAAAACCGACGATGGACACGTTGCCGTTCTTCTTGAGCGTGGTCTTGACGCCGCCGATCAAGGCATCGAGGGCGCGCGTGGCGGCGGCCTTGGAGATGTCGGCTTGCTTGGCAATATGCTCGATCAGATCGGTCTTGTTCACGAAGGTACCCCCTCTCGGATGCGCGCTGGCGTGATGGTTCTTGGGGGCCATGGCTGGCCCGGCGCGAAGGCGCTGTGATGCGCGTCGATTACAGCGGCGTGCGCCCTGCAGTGTCAAGCGCGAGGCGCGGATTCTATGCCCGGCGTCAGCGGGTGCCCGAGGGCCTGCAGAACCGGGTGTGACTCACCGCACATCGCCTCGGCGCACCAGCACGACACCACCTGCACACAGCGCCATGCCGGCCAGCGCCGGCAGGCCCAGACGCTCGTTGAACAGCCACCAGGCCATCACCGCGGTGCAGGGCGGCACCAGGTACAACAGGCTGGTGACCCGCGTTGCAGCGCCGCGCTGGATCAGCATCATCAGCAGCGAGCTGCCACCCAGCGACAAGCCCAGCACCGACCAGGCCAGCGCCAGCAGCACATCGGCATGCCACACCATCGGCGCCGGCTCCAGCAGGGCGAACGGCCAACTCACGGCCAGTGCCGCCGCCAGTTGCACCGCATTGCCGGTGCGCACATCCACCGGCTGCACGAACCGCTTCTGGTACAGCGTGCCGGCGGTGATGCAGGCCAGGGCCAGCAGGGCCAGCGTGAGGTTGTGCGGCGTCACCTCGCCGGCGCCCATCTTGGGCCACACCACCATCACCAGGCCGGCCAGGCCCAGCAGCAGGCCGGCCCATTGCAGCGGCGCCACCGCGTGGCGGCCACGCTGGCTCTCCCAGATCGCGGTGAGCAGCGGCTGCAGCCCGACGATCAGCGCTACCGTGCCGGCCGGCGCGCCGGCACGCACGGCCGCCCACACGCCGCCCAGGTAGCCGGCATGCATCAGCACGCCGCTGGCACCCAGGTGTGCCCACTGCATCGCACCGCGCGGCCAGGCCACACTGGCCACGCGCACCCACAGCACGAAGGCCAGCACCGACAGCGCATAGCGCCAGGTGAGAAAGCTGAGCGGCGGCACATGCGGCATGGCCAGCCGGGCTACGACGAAGCCGGTGCTCCAGATGCCGACGAAGACCCAGGGCATGGCGGCGAGCAGGCGCTCGCGCTGCTGCGCGGCGGCGTCGCTCACCGGGCTTTGGCGCGGATCTCCGGCAGCGCGCGTTGCAGGTAGTACACCATCGACCAGATGGTGAGCACTGTGGCCACCACGATCAGCACCGTGCCCCACAGCCGCGTGTCGACCACGCCGAACAGCGCGCCGTCGTACAGCAGGAAGGGGATGGCCGTCATCTGCGTCGCGGTCTTCAGCTTGCCCAGCATGTGCACCGCCACGCTGCGCGAGGCACCGATCTGCGCCATCCATTCGCGCAGCGACGAGATGGCGATCTCGCGGCCGATGATCACCAGCGACACCAGCACATCCACGCGATCAAGCTTGACCAGGATGAGCAGCGACGCACACACCAGGAACTTGTCGGCCACCGGATCGAGAAAGGCGCCGAAGGACGAGGTCTGGTTGAGCTTGCGCGCCAGCCAGCCATCCAGCCAGTCGGTGAGCGCGAACACCACGAACATCACCGTGGCGATGAGGTTGCGCAGCCCGGCATCCAGCGGCAGGTAGAACACGCCGACGATCAACGGGATCGCGACGATGCGCGCCCAGGTCAGCAAGGTCGGCAGCGTGAGGAACATGGGGGCATTGTGCATGGTGCCCTGCGTCTGCGCGGGGCCGGGTGCCCGATCAATCCAGCGTGCGGGGCTTGAAGCGGCGGTCGTCGGCGAAGAGGAAGGTCTCGGTGTACTTCCACGGTCGCGGCAGGTGCGAGACGGGCGCGAAAGGCGCGGCACGGTGCACCGCGGCAATGGCCAGCTGCACCGTGTCGGGTGCCTGGCCGGGCCGGCGCAGCACGCCCACGCGGCGCACGCTGCCATCGGCATTGAGCTCGACCTCCAGCACCGGAATGGCCAGCAGCGGCTCGGGCGGCGGGCCGTCGTAGGTGCGCCCGGCATTGGCCGCCACCAGCTGCTGGGCGGCCTGGCGGCGCCACTCGTCCCAGCCGCGGGCCGGCGGGTGGTGGCGTGGTGCGGCGGCCTTGGCCGCAGCCTCGGCCGGCGGCGGTGCGCCCGGGCGCGTGGGCGCGGTGCCGCTGCGGTCGGCGCCCGGGCGGGCGTCGGCCTGGCCGGG
>CAYPDO010000414.1:0-4690 GCA_964409495.1 uncultured Bordetella sp. | reverse complement strand
AGATCCAGCAGGCCTTTGGCACCGTGCCCAACATGTTCCGCGCCGTGGCCAACTCACCGGCCGCGCTGCGCAGCATGTGGGGATCGTTCGGCGCGTTGGGCGGCGGCAGCATTCCCGCCAAGCTCGGTGAGCAGCTCGCGGTGGCCGTGGCCAACCGCAACGCGTGCGAGTACTGCCTGGCTGCCCACACAGCGCTGGGCCGCAAGGCCGGTGCCACCGCCGAGGAGATGGCCGCCGCACAAGCCGGCCACGCCGCCGACCCGAAGACCGACGCGGTGCTGCGCTTTGCGCTGGCACTCGTCGAGCAGCGCGGGCAGGTTAGCGGCGACGACGTGCGCAGCCTGCGCGAGGTGGGCTTCACCGACGAGGGCATTGTCGAGATCGTGGCCCATGTCGCGCTGAACCTGTTCACGAACTACGTGAACGTGGCGCTGGACGTCCCGGTGGACTTCCCGAAGGTGGCGTTGAGCCGTGCCACATGATCGCCATCGATCGCTCGGCCCTCGGCGCGTGACGCCGGGGACCACCGTCTTGGAGGAGGACCGATGCCCCACCCAACCGATCCATCGCCCCCGGTGCTGCTCGAATGGGAGGTAAGCACTTGGCTGAACGCACCCGCGCCGATCACGCTCGCCTCGCTGCGCGGCCGTGTCGTGCTGCTGCACACCTTCCAGATGCTGTGCCCGGGCTGCGTGGCCCACGGCCTGCCGCAGGCCGAGCGGGTGCGCCAAGCCTTCCAGGCAGCCGAGCCGGCCGTCATCGGCTTGCATACGGTGTTCGAACACCATGACGTGATGACGGTCCAGGCGCTGCGGGCCTTCGTCCACGAGTACTGCTGGTCCTTCCCCATCGGCGTGGACCAGCCGGATGGCCGAGGTGGCCCGTCTCGGACAATGACGCGCTACGGTCTGCGCGGCACGCCCTCGTGCATCGTGCTGGACCGCCAGGGGCTGGTGCAGTTGCACCACTTCGGCCGGATGGATGACCTGGCGCTTGGCGCGCTGCTGGGCGGACTGATCGCGAGCCGGCTGGACGCCGAGGCGGTGCCGGACGATGCACTCGATTCGCCATCACGCCAAAACAGCGACAGCGCGTGCTCGCCGTCAGGCTGCGCCGTGCCGGAGGTCGTGCGATGAAGACCGCTGTCGCCATCCGGCATCTCGCCTTCGAAAACCTGGGCCTGATCGAGCCCTGGCTCCAACGCCGGGGCTGGCGCACCGTGACCTATGACGCCGGGGTCGACGACCTGCGCCAGATCGATCTGGCGATGGTCGATTTGCTGGTCGTGCTCGGCGGGCCCATCGGTGCTTATGACGACGCGCTGTATCCCTTCCTCACTGAAGAGGTCGAGCTGATCCGCCGGCGCCTGGACAGCGCCCGGCCGCTGCTGGGCATCTGCCTGGGGGCACAACTGATGGCGCGGGCGCTGGGCGCGGCCGTCGCACCGATGGGCCACAAGAAGAAGATCGACTTCAGTCCTCCGTCGCTCACATTGCAAGGCGGCGGCAGTCCGTTGGCGCGCATCGGCACACAGCCGGTGCTGCACTGGCATGGCAATCAGTTCGAGCTGCCCGCAGGCTGCACGTCGTTGGCCACCACGCCTGCGTGCCCGCATCAGGCCTTCATGGTGGGCGAGCATGCGATGGCCTGGCAGTTCCATCTGGAGGTCGATGCCGCGCACATTGAGCAGTGGCTCATCGGCCATGCTGGCGAGTTGCAACAGGACGGCACCGACATCGCGGCGTTGCGCCGGGCTGCGGCCCAGCACCGCGCCGGGCTCGCGCAAGCACTGGATGCGGTGCTGGCGGACTGGTTCGATCGCGTGCGGCCCTGACGACGCCATGCACTACGCCATGAAGGCAACCCGCGCCATCGTTCGCGCCGTGCTGCGCGTCAGCGTGGAGCCCATGGGCCGCACCATGCGCGGCCTCGACAAGCGGCCGGTGGCTGGTTCTGTCGCGGTGCACGCGCTCGGCCTTGCGGGCGCCGCGCAGGCGGACCAGCGTGTGCATGGCGGCACCGACAAGGCGCTGCATTGCTACGCCTGTCATCACCATGCAGCGGGGCGCGCCGAACTGCCCGGGTGCGCCTTGTGGGTTTCGCCGGGCGCCTTTGGCGAGAGCCTGAGCATCGAGGGCCTGAACGAGCACGGCGTGTGCATCGGCGACCGCTGGCGCATTGGAACGGCGACTACGGTGGTGACCCAGGGCCGGCAGCCCTGCTTCAAGCTCAACCTGCGCTTTGGCGTGGCGGACATGGCTGCATGTGTTCAGAACACATTGCGCGCAGGCTGGCATCTGCGCGTCGAGCAGACCGGCGAGGTCGCGGTCGGAGGCTTCCTGACCCTGCTCGACCGCCCTCACCCGGCATTCGCCGCGGCCCGCCTGCTCGCCCTGATCCGCGACCGCGTGACGGACCCGGTACTGATCGAGCCCGTGTTGCGGTTGCGGCTACCGCCAAGCTGGCATCGCCTGTTCGAGCAGCGCCTGCGCGCTCAGCGGGTGGAAGACTGGTCCCGGCGCATGCAGTCAAACCCTCAAGCCACCTGAGGGGTGGAGTCGCGAGTACATCGGGCTGCTGGGATTGCGCAGGCGGGCAATCGAGGCCGCGTTCCGCGGCATCCCCGATAGGCCATACAGCCCCAGAAGCTGGGGCGGGCATAAGGTCCGTGTTGGCCACGCGCCGCACCGCGGGCTTCGAACACAGGGAACATGTCGGTGTGTCCATCAGCCCGTTGAGGCTGCGCTGCCAGCGATGGTCCGTTATGTCGTCTTCAATTTGAAAATGACGAAATAGAGGAACATCCTCGCGCGGTGCACCACCAAACCGATTCCCAGCGTGTTCTCGACTTGGCCAGGCGCCAGGGCCTGCTGCGCGCCCGCGACCTGGGCGCCATCGACGTCCCCCGTGTCGTCCTGACCCGCCTGACGGCCGCAGGCCAACTGCAGAGGGTTGGCCGTGGCCTCTACCGGCTGCCCTCCTCCCACGGGTCGGCGCACGCCAGTCTGGCCGCAGTCGCCACCAAGGTGCCTCAGGCGGTGTTCTGTCTGCTCACGGCACTGCAACTCCACGAGTTGACCACTCAGCTGCCCCGTCAGGTCTGGATTGCCATGCCGCGCGGCAGCCACGTTCCCCGAATCGACTATCCCCCCCTCAAGATGGTGCAGTTCACAGGAGATGCCTACACGGCAGGCGTCGAAGAGGTGGTGCGCGATGGCGTCTCACTGCGGGTGTACTGCGTGGCCAAGACGGTGACCGACTGCTTCAAGCACCGCAACAAGATCGGCTTGGACGTGGCACTGGAGGCCCTGAAAGACGCCCTGGGCCGCAACTGGGCGACGGTCGACGAGATCTGGCGCTTTGCCAAGATCGGCCGCCTGGCCAACGTGATGCGCCCTTACCTGGAAAGCATCAGGTAACGCCGCGGCTGCCGGCGAGCCCAGCTGCGGTCGCAGCGTCGGTTCGGTGCGCGCCTGCTCAACGTCGCCAACACGCAGCGCCCAGGCCGAGCAGGACACTCGGCGTGGCCTCCATGGCGCCAGCTCAGATTTCTGGCACGTGGTGCGGCATGTTGGACAGCACGCGTCGATCACCGTCGCCACCGATGTTGTCAGCCGCTGTGATTGGGCGGGACGGATTCGCACAAGGAGGCCAGGATGCGGCGGGTCTCGCGACCACACCTAGTGGTCGAAGGCCCATCAGTTCGTTTGCTTCGATCGCTGCGAATATTTCGAATGACGTGTACAGTCCCACGGGATCCGCGCTCGAACAGCGCCTCGTTCTGGAGAAGCCATGTCTACCTCTGATTTGCTGGAGCCGCTGGCCACCGACCAGGAAGCGGAAATGGCCAAGGTCGCGCAGCGCCGCCTGATGGCCGCGCTGGATCACTCGCGCGCGCAGCGCATCGCGATCGTCGATGAAAGTGGCGCACTCGCCGGCTCGCCGGTGCTTGAACTGCCCGCTCAAGCACTTCGGCTCTTCGCTGAGATGCTGGGCATGATGGCCCAGCGTCGTCCGGTGATGCTGGTGCCACAGAACCACGAGCTGACTACCCAGGACGCCGCGGCATTTCTCAACGTGTCGCGCCCCTTCGTGATCAAGGAGATCGAGGGCGGTCGGCTGCGTTGCCGCAAGGTCGGCCGCCACCGTCGGATTGAGTTCGATGAACTGCGGCGGTACCAGGCCGCGCAGCGTGCGCAGTCCGAAGAGGCCTTGCAGAAGCTGGCCGACCTGTCCCAGGACCTCGGTCTGGGCTACTGATGGCCGGCTCCGCCCGTTACACGGCGGTCCTGGACGCCAACACGCTGTTCCCGGCACCGCTGCGCGACCTGCTGCTCAGCTTGGCGGTCGAGGGCCTGTACCACGCCCGATGGACAACCAGGATCCATGACGAGTGGGTGCGCAACCTCGCACTCGCGCGGCCCGAGATCGCATCGCGTCTGTCGGAGTTGGTCGGGTTGATGAACCGATCGGTGCCCGATTGCTTGGTCGAGAACTACGAGGGCCTGATTGTCGGGCTGTCGCTGCCCGATCCGAACGTCAGGCACGTCCTGGCCGCCGCTATCGCGGGGCATGCCGATGTGATCGTCACGTTCAACCTGAAGGATTTCCCGGCCGGAGTGCTTGAGCCGTACCAGATCGAAGCCATCCACCCCGACGATTTCGTGTTGAACCAGTTCGAGCTTCGCCC
>CAYPDO010000413.1:0-4691 GCA_964409495.1 uncultured Bordetella sp. | reverse complement strand
GTCGGCTTCATCAACATCAACCAGAACAAGATCATCAAGATCTTCTCGGTGGCCAGCGTGGCGCTGCTGCCGCCGACGCTGATCGCCAGCATCTATGGCATGAACTTCCAGTACATGCCCGAGCTCAGCCAGCGCTGGGGCTACCCGTTTGCACTGACCCTGATGGTGGCCTCGGTGGCGGCACCCTTCATCTACTTCCGCCGCAAGGGGTGGTTGCGCTGAACCCACGCTCCCGCAGGCAACGGATGTAAGCCGGAACACGCCTGTGCTAGCGTGCCTGCTTTCACGGTGCCGCTGGGCGGCCGACTCCTAAACTTCGCCACCATGGTCGTCACAATCCGCCCCGTTCGCCTGCCGCTGCTCGCCCTGTTGGCCGGGTGGCTGTGTGCCCTGCCGGCCCAGGCCCAGTTTGCGATGGTGCCCTCGCCGCTGCCGCCCGCGCTGCAGCCCAGCCAGGCCGAAAGCGACCAGGAATACCGCAGCGAAGCCGCCAAGCACCTTTACGCCAGCTACCCGATGCGCGTCTACAAGGGGCGCATGCCGCCGCTGCTGTACGGGGTGGCCATCGTTGAAACCGAGATCGATGCCGAAGGCAAGCTGATCGACGTGCGCATCCGCCGCCCGCCGGCAGCGCCCGAGGTCGGCCCCTGGATCGTGCAGATGATCCGCAAGGCCGCGCCCTTTCCGCCGCCGGCCAAGATGGGCAAGGCCACCTACCAAGACATCTGGCTGGTGCACAAGGGCGGCAACTTCCAGCTCGACACGCTGACCGAAGGCCAGAACTGAGGCTGTGCGCCGGCGGCCGGCGCGCGGCGCCCGGCCGGTGTCAGGCCGCGGCGATGCGCCGGCGCAGCCAGCGCAGCACGGCCCCCAGCAGCGGCAGCTGTTCATACACCTGCTGCGCGGCGTCCCAGTAGTCGCGGTGCAGCAGCACGCGGCCGTCGGGCGCGAAGCGCAGATGGCTGCCGCCGTGGATCAGCAGTTCGGCGCCCGTGCCGCGGCGGAAGCGGAAGTCCCAGGTCAGGAAGGCCTCATCCCCCGCGGCGAAACGTGTCAGCACCGTGAAGCGCGGGGCCTGCAAGGTCTCGAACATGTGCTCGAAGATGCGCCGCATCGGCGCCAGCCCGGTGACGTCGTTGAACGGGTCGACGAAGCGCACCTCGTCGGCATACACCTCGCCCAGCCGCGCCAGCGCCGCCGGCGTGAGCTGCTCGAACAGCGCCACCACGCGCGCCAGGTGCGCGTGCTCTTGGCCGGAGGCCGGATCAGTGCCCGGTGGCACGGCGCACCGCCCCGAAGTACAGGCCGTCGGGCCAGGGCCGCAAGGCCTTCAGCAGCCGCGTGAAGCGCTTGGGAAAGTGGATCTCGAACGTCCCTGCCGCCCAGCCCTGCACGATGGCCAGGGCTGCCGCGTCGGGGGTGATCAGGGCGGGCATCGGGAAGCGATTCTGCGCGGTGAGCGGCGTGTCGACAAAGCCCGGGCTGATCAGCGACACGCCCACGCCCAGCGGCGACAGGTCGAGATAGAGCGACTCGGCCAGGTTGATCAGCGCCGCCTTGGTGGGGCCGTAGGCCAGCGACATCGGCAGGCCGCGGTAGCCGGCCACGCTGGCCACCAGGCTCAGGTGCGCGGGCTGGCCGTCCTCGGCCTGGCGCAGCAGCACCGGCAACACCGCGTCCAGCAGGTGCAGCGCGCCGACATAGTTGACCTGCTGGTGGCGCAGCGCATCGGCCAGGTCGAAGCCCTTGGCATGCATGGCGCGGTAGTGGCCGGCGCAGTACATCGCCAGGTCGATGCGGCCGTGGCGTGCCAGCACCTCGTCGGCGGCTGCGCGCACGGCGGCGGCGTCGGTGCTGTCCAGCGGCAGCGTCCAGGCGCCCGGGTGGGCCGTGCCGAAGGCGGTGAGGCGCTCGCTCGGGCGCGCCGACACCACCACCTGCGCGCCACGGCGTTGCAGCGCCGCGGCGGTGGCCGCGCCGATGCCGGTGGAGGCGCCGACCAGCCAGACGCAGCGGCCGGTCCAGTCGGTGATGCGGGGGTTGAGGGCCATCGCAGCGGCCCTCAGCCAGGCTCGCCGGGGGCGAGCTTGCGAAACGACAGCAGCACCTCGCCCACGCGCAGGCCGAACTTGCTCATCACCGCGCGGTTGATCATCACGCGCTCGTCGACCAGGAACATCCAGTCGTCGAAGTCGATCTCCCACACCTGGCCGTCGACCGGCAGCTTCAGCGTGTAGCGCCAGTTCAGCGCATTGCCGGCCGACTGGCCCTGGGCCTCGCCCAGCACATCGGCGGCGCGGCCGCTCCAGCGGCCATCGGCATGGCGCTGCAGCGTCCACACGCGCTGCTCGCGGCGGCCGTCGGCGTAGCTGAACTGCTCGTCCAGCGTGCCGGTGTCGCCCTGCCAGGTGCCGGTGATGCGCACCGTGAAGCGCTGCAGCACGCGCCCGCCGCGGTTGGTGACCAGGCCATGGGCGATCAGCCGGCCGTCGAAGTAGCGGCGCAGGTCCAGCGGTGGCTGCTGGGTGGCGTAATCGGCCGCCACCGGCGTGGCGCAGCCCGCCAGGCCCAGGCTGGCGGCCAGGGCCCCGGCGGTGAGCAGCGCGGCGCCAGCGCGCCGCCAGTTCAAACGAAAAGAATGGCTCATCGGGGTTCCAGCAAATGGCGGGACTGCCACAACATGGCAGCGGCCGCCAGCTTGATCAGGCAGGGCAGGGCGGCGTAGGCCAGGGTCAGCGCGTGCAGGCCGGCGGCGTGGCTGCTGCCGGGCGCATAACCTGCCCACTGCAGCGCCGGCAGCGCCAGGCCGGCGGCCAGCGCCAGGTTGAGCTTGGTGGCGGCGTGCCACCAGCCGATGTAGCGGCCTTCGTGCAGCTGGCCATGGCCGGCGCGGCGGATCAGCTCGGCCAGCAACGCGCCGGGCACGGCCAGGTCGGCACCCAGCGCCAGGCCACTGCCCACGCACACCGCGGCAAAAGCCAGGCTGTCGCCCGCGCCCAGGCGTGCCGCCCAGGCGAACACGGCGACGGCCAGCGCCATGCCGGCCAGCCAGCAGCGCACCGCACCGAAGCGTGCCACCGCGCGCACCCACAGCGGCAGCGCCAGCGCGGCGGCGGCGAAATAGCTGCCCAGGAACAGCGGCTCCAGCGCCGGTGCCTGCAAACGGTCGCGCACGAAGAACAGCACCAGCGTGGCCGGCACCGCACTGGCCACGCCATTGACGATGAACACGGCCAGCAGCCGGCGGAAGGCCTGGTTGCGCCAGGGCAGCAGCCAGGGCGCCGCCGGCGCGCCGTCGCGGCCCGCCGCCATCGGGCCCACGGCCCCCGCCGCCGGCGGCCGCGCGGGCCGGAACGGCGCCCCGGCCAGCGCCGCCAGGCCCAGCGCCAGCAGCACCAGGCCCGCGCCCACCATCACCGGGAAGCCGGCCAGGCCGGGCAATACGCTGCCGCCGATGACACCGGCCAGCGCCAGGCCTTCGCGCCAGCCGGCCCAGCGCGACTGCGCCGCCACGCCGCCGCCCAGGCGCGTGCCCCAGGCCTGGTGCAGCACGCCCAGCGCGCTGTAGCCGGCATAGGTGACCACCAGCGCCGCGGCACACCAGGCCAGCAGCGGCCCGGCGCCCCGCACGGCCGGAAAGTACAGCGCCACGAAGCCGGCACCCAGCAGCAGCGCGGCCAGGCTGGCCAGCGCCAGCGCATGGCGGCGGCCGGCGGCCAGGGCGCGGTCGGCCAGCCGGCCTAGCCAGGGATCGACCAGCGCATCGGCCGCACGCGTGGCCAGCAGCACCAGGCCCAGGCCGGCCAGCGGCACGCCCAGCTGCGCCGCGTAGTGGCCGGGCAGCAGCAGGTACAGCGGCAGCGCCACGAAGGCCAGCGGCGCGCCCAGCGCGCCATAGCGCAGGCCGTCCAGCGCCGAGGGGGCCGCGGCTGCCAGGGCGGCCGCGCGCGGATCCGCATGCGTCATGCCGGCGCTCCCAGCAGCTGCTGGCGCAGCCGCGGCTCGGACGTGCGCGGCGACAGCCAGATGCCGAAGAACAGCGGCGCGAAGGCTGCATCGGCCAGCTCGCCGCGCGGCTGGCCGTTGTGGAAGAAGCGCG
The DNA here is from genome assembly GCA_964409495.1 of uncultured Bordetella sp. GTDB lineage: Bacteria > Pseudomonadota > Gammaproteobacteria > Burkholderiales > Burkholderiaceae_C > Pseudaquabacterium. The sequence continues at coordinate 592 of CAYPDO010000413.1, read as the reverse complement.
TGGCGGCGCCGGGGCGCTGCACGCCGGTCAGGCGGTCACCGGCCTGCACATCGGGAAACAGCTGGGCCATGGCCGCCAGCCAGCGCGTGGCCTGGGCCTCGTCGACCGGGCCGATGCGGCGCATCTCGGTGAGCGAGCGCTCGGCGATCAGCCGGCCCACCAGCTGGCGGGCGTACTGCAGCTCCAGCGCCAAGGGCTGGGCCTGCCATTCGCTGCCCGCGCCAGGCGGGATGGCCGCCGCGCTCCACAGCCGCAGGTCGTACAGGTGCAGGCCGAACCAGCGCATCGTGGCCTGGCCGCGCCAGCGCGCTGCCGGCAGCTCGGCCTTCACCTCGGCGGGCGGCTCGGGCAGCGCCGCTGCGGGCGCGGCCGGCACCGGCTGGGCGCCGGCCGGTGGCGCCAGCACGGCCGGCGCCAGCGGCGCGGCGCCCAGGGCGCGGAGCAAGGTGCGGCGCGGCAGCATGGTGGCGAGGGGCGTGGTGCGGAGCGTGGCGGCGCGCCGGCTCAGGCGTGGGCCAGCGTGAACTGCATGACGTCGGTGTTGCCGGTCGCGAAGGCCGCCTCGCAGTAGGCGAGGTAGAACTCCCAGATG
>CAYPDO010000412.1:0-4701 GCA_964409495.1 uncultured Bordetella sp. | reverse complement strand
TGCTGAACATGGGCGTCGATCCGATCTGGCTGGCGATGCTGATCACCGTGAACCCGCAGAGCAGCTGTCTCACGCCGCCCTTCGGCTGGGCCCTGTTCTACCTGAAGGGCGTGGCGCCGCCGGGCGTGGGCATCGCCGACATCTACAAGGGCGTGCTGCCCTTCATCGGCCTGCAGGCCACCGCACTCACGCTGGTGTACTGCTTTCCGCAGATCGCGTTGTGGCTGCCCAAGGCGATCGGTTGGTGAGGCCATGGAACTGCTGACTTCGCATGGCCCAGCGTGGCTGGCCGGCCTGGCCGTGGCCCTGGTGGCCACCGGCCTGCTGGCCGGGGTGATGGCCGGCCTGCTGGGCGTGGGCGGCGGCATCGTCATCGTGCCGGTGCTGTTCCACCTGTTCACGCTGCTAGGGCTGGATGCGTCGGTGCGCATGCATGTCGCGGTGGGCACCTCGCTGGCCACCATCATCCCCACCTCGCTGATGAGCAGCCGCGCCCACCGCCGCCGCGGCAGCCTGGATGCGGCACTGATCCGCCGTCTGCTGCCCGGCGTGCTGCTGGGCGTGGCCACTGGCGCGGTGGCCAGCCGCTTTCTGGCCGGCCCCTGGCTGACCGCGGTGTTCGGCGGCGTGGCCTTGCTGGTGGCGCTGCAGATGGGCTTCAAGCGTGAGGGCGCGGCCTGGCGCGACGGCCTGCCCGGGACGGCCGCCACCGCCGGCATCGGCGCGGGCATCGGCGGGCTGTCCACGCTGATGGGCATTGGCGGCGGCACGCTGGGCGTGCCCATCCTGGCCAACCTGAAGGTGCCCATGCACACCGCGGTGGGCACCGGCGCGCTGCTGGGCACGGTGATCAGCATCCCTGGCGCCGCGGCCTTCGTGGTCAACGGCCTGGGCGTGCCGTTGCGCCCGCCCTTCAGCCTGGGCTATGTGAACCTGCTGGGTTGTGCGCTGATCGTGCCGGCCACGATGCTCAGCACGAAATGGGGCGCGGCGCTGGCCCACCGCATCGACGCCCGGCGCCTGCGCCAGGTGTTTGCGGCCTTTCTCGCGTTGACGGCGGCCCGCATGCTGCTGAGCCTGTGGCCCTGAGCTTTGCACCCGACAATCACACCATGATCCACACCCCTCAGGCTTACGGCGGCATGCTGGTCGCACCCCATCACCTGGCTGCGCAGGCCGGCCGCGACGTGCTGCGCGACGGCGGCAATGCCGTGGAGGCCATGGTGGCCGCCGCCGCGGCCATTGCCGTGGTCTACCCGCACATGAACGCCATCGGCGGCGACGGCTTCTGGCTGATCCACGAGCCCGGCCAGGCGCCGGTAGCCATCGATGCCTGTGGCCCGGCCGCTGCCGCCGCCACGCTGGCGTTCTATGCCGGCGAGGCGGCCATCCCGGCGCGCGGCCCGCGGGCCGCCCTCACCGTGGCCGGCACCGTGGGCGGCTGGGCCGCTGCGCTGGCGCAGGCCGCACCCTGGGGCCCCGCGCTGCCGCTGGCCCGCCTGCTGCGCGACGCCATCGGCCATGCCACCGAGGGCGTGGCCGTCACTGCCAGCCAGGCCGCCCTCACCCGCGCCAAGCTGGCCGGCCTGAAAGATGTGCCGGGCTTTGCCGAGACCTACCTGGTCAACGGCGAGCCGCCGGCACTGGGCCAGCGCCTGCGCTACCCGGCGCTGGCGCGCACGCTGGACGAACTGGCCCGCCGCGGCCTGGACGATTTCTACCGCGGCGAACTGGGCCAGCGCATCGGCGCCGAACTGGCGCGCCTGGGCAGCCCGGTGCGCGCCAGCGACCTGGCCGCCTACCGCGCGCAGGTGCTGGCGCCGCTGTCGGTGCGGCTGCGTGACGCCAGCGTCTACAACCTGCCGCCGCCCACCCAGGGCCTGGCCACGCTGATGATCCTGGGCCTCTTCGAGCGCCTGATCGAGCGCCACGGCATCGCCCACGGCGAGGGCTTTGCCCATGTGCACGGCCTGGTCGAGGCCACCAAGCGCGCCTTTCGCGTGCGCGACCGCATCGTCACCGACCGCGGCCGCCTGCCGGCCGATCCGGCCAGCTTCCTGACCCCCGAGGCGCTGGACCGCCTGGCCGCAGAGATCGACCCCGCCACGGCCCTGCCCTGGCCCGAACCCACCGCGCCGGGCGACACCATCTGGATGGGCGCCATCGACCGCCAGGGCCGCGCGGTGAGCTTCATCCAGAGCGTGTACTGGGAGTTCGGCTCGGGCATGGTGCTGCAAGACACCGGCATCTGCTGGCAGAACCGCGGCATGAGCTTCTCGCTGTCACCCACGGCACTCAACGGCCTGGCGCCCGGCCGCCATCCGTTCCACACGTTGAACCCCTCGATGGCGCTGTTCGACGATGGCCGCGTGATGCCCTTCGGCACCATGGGCGGCGAAGGCCAGCCGCAGACCCAGGCGGCGGTGTTCACCCGCCACGCGCGCTTCGGCATGCCGCTGGCGCAGGCCGTGGCCGCGCCGCGCTGGCTGCTGGGCCGCACCTGGGGCGATGCCAGCACCTCGCTGAAGCTGGAGCCGCGCTTCGACCCCACGCTGGTGCAGGCCCTGCGCACTGCCGGCCACCAGGTGGAACTGCTGGACGAGGCCTACAGCGACACCATGGGCCATGCCGGCGCGCTGGTGCGGCATGCCGACGGCCGCATCGAAGGCGCGGCCGATCCGCGTTCGGACGGGGCGGCGGCGGGGCTGTAGACGCCGGGCCGCCGCGGCAGCGCTGTTCGGCGCCAGGCAGTCCGCTCGCGGGCCATCTTTCGGCGGCCGCGCTGGCGATGCACTGGTTGACCGATACGCCGTCGCGGGCAGTGAGTTCCTTGATGCGCAGGTGAACGCAATCAGGTCTCCGGCCTGGCCGTGGTCACACGCAACACCCGCCCCTTCGAAGCGGCCGGCGTCGCGGTGATCAAGCCCTGGGTGGCGTGATCGCAGGCAGCGACTGGATCACGAACGCCACACCATCGAGCCCTGCATCTCCTCGGCGGCGCCTTCCGTTGAGCGCACCTCGCTGCGGCCCACCACCATGTGGTGCACTTCATCGGGGCCGTCGGCCAGGCGCAGCGTGCGCTGCTGGCTGTACATGTGGGCCAGCGGGGTGTGCTGGCTCACGCCGAGTGCGCCATACATCTGGATGGCCTGGTCGATGATCTTGCACACACGCTCGGGCACCATGGCCTTGACCATGTGCACCCAGATGCGCGCCTCCTTGTTGCCCAGCACGTCCATGGCCTTGGCGGCCTTCAGCACCATCAGGCGCATGGATTCGATCTCGATGCGCGCGCGCGAGATGATCTCCACATTGCCGCCCAGCCACACCAGCTGCTTGCCGAAGGCCTGGCGCGACAGGCCGCGCTTGACCATCATGTCGAGCGCCACCTCGGCCGCGCCGATCGAGCGCATGCAGTGGTGGATGCGGCCCGGCCCCAGGCGCAGCTGGCTGATCTCGAAGCCGCGGCCTTCGCCCAGCAGCATGTTGCTGGCCGGCACGCGCACATTGTTGAAGCGGATGTGCATGTGGCCGTGCGGTGCATGGTCTTCGGCAAAGACATGCTGGCCACCCACGATCTCGACCCCCGGCGTGTCTTTCGGCACCAGGATCATCGATTGCTGCTTGTGCGGCGGCGCGTCGGGGCTGGTGCGCACCATGGTGATCAGGATCTTGCAGCGCGGGCTGCCGGCGCCCGAGATGTAGTGCTTCTCGCCATTGATCACCCACTCGTCGCCTTCCAGCACGGCGCGGGTGGCCACGTTGCGGGCGTCCGAGCTGGCGTGGTGCAGCTCGGTCATCGCATAGGCCGAGCGGATCTCGCCCTTGAGCAGCGGCTCGAGCCACTGCGCCTTCTGCGCTGGCGTGCCCACGCGCTCCAGCACCTCCATGTTGCCGGTGTCGGGGGCCGAGCAGTTCATGCACTCGCTGGCCATCGGGCTCTTGCCCAGCTCGCTGGCGATGTAGGCGTAATCCAGGTTCGACAGGCCTTCACCGGTCTCGGCGTCGGGCAGGAAGAAGTTCCACAGGCCCTCGGCCTTGGCCTTGGCCTTGGCGCCGTCCAGCAGCTCCAGCTGGCCGGGCGCGTAGCTCCAGCGGTCGGCACGGTTGCGGCCCAGCTTCTCGTATTCCACGGCCATCGGGTCGACCGTTTCCTTGATGAAGCGCTTGACATGCTCGTACAGCGGCTTGGCCTTCTCCGACATGCGCAGGTCGTTCAGCGGATCGCTGGGGTCGAGGCTGAAGGCGTTGGCGGGGATCTGGGGCTGGCTCATGGTCGGGGGTCTCCTAGAAGGCCTGTGATAGCAGGCAGGAATGATGCTGGGTTAAAGCGATGCGACAACGCCGCCGTCGCTGGCAATGGTTTGACCGACGACGTACTCGCCGGCGCGCGAGCTCAGGAAGATCGCCAGGCCGGCAATGTCTTCCGGCGTGCCGACGCGGCCGCTGGGGTTGCTCCGGGTGACGGTGCTCCAGTCGACGCCATCGGTGGCGCCGCCATGGCCCACGCCGGTGGACAGCATCCAGGTGGGGTACGGCCCCGGAGCGATGGCGTTGACCAGGATGCGCTCGGGCGTCAGCCGCTTGGCCAGGAAGCGCGTGAGGTGGTGCACCGCGGCCTTCGAGGCACCGTAGCTGAAGCTGTCAAAGGTGGCCGACTTGATGCCGTCGATCGAGCCGATGTTGATCACGCGCGCCGGG
>CAYPDO010000411.1:3485-4710 GCA_964409495.1 uncultured Bordetella sp. | reverse complement strand
CAGCGCTTTGGCACCGAAGCCCATCAGGTGCAGGGCATTCATAAAATTCATCAGCGCCGCGCCGACGCACAGCCACGGCTCGTACGGCGGGACATCGGGCAGGTCGTCGCGCACGTAGGCGACCAGCGCAACCAGCCCGGGGCCGTTGAAGGCACGCGCCCGCGCGCGCTCAACTTCTTCGGCGGTATGCCCACGTTGCTCAGCGCCGCTTGCGAACAACCCGGCCAATGCAACGCGCTGGCTGTCACCAACCACGACAAACCGGAACGGCCGCAAACCGCCATGGTCGGGCGCACGCAAGGTCAGGTCCGCGGCGCGGGCCCACTGCGCTGCGCTCGGCCCAGGCGGCGCCAAATACTTCGGCCCCACCGAGTAACGCAGCGCGAGCAGGTCCAGCAGTTCGTCCCCGGCGTTCACCCCTGCCGCCCTGCCAGGTACACCGCCGCCTGCACACGCGAGCTGAGGTTCAGCTTGCGCAGGATGTGCTGCACGTGGATCTTCACCGTGGCTTCGGCGATGTTCAGCTCGCGCGCCAGTTCCTTGTTGCTCGCGCCCTTGGCGATCAGGGCCAGGATCTCGCGCTCACGCGGCGACAGGCTGTGGATTGGATCGGTGTCGACGGCCGGCGGAAGTGGCGCGGTCGTGCCCTGCCCGGACTGGAAGGCATTGACCAGCTTGCTTGTCATCTCGGGGCTGACGACCGATTCGCCCGCCATCGTGCGCTGGATGGCCGAGGCCAGCATTTCGCTGTCCATGGTCTTGAGCAGGTAGCCGCGGGCGCCGCCTCGCAGGGCCGCTGCCAGGTCTCGCTCGTCCTCGCTGACGGTCAGCATCAGCACCCGGGCCTGGGGCGCCGCGGCCTTGAACCCGGCCAGCGCGTCGATACCGTTGACGCCGGGCATGTGGTTGTCCAACAGAATCACGTCGGGCTGGGTTTGCGCGGCCCGCTGGTGCGCTTCGTTGGCGTCGCCGGCCTCGGCCACCACCTGGAAGCGGGCGTCGCCCGCCAGCAGCGAAATCAACCCGCGGCGGAACAGCGTGTGGTCGTCGACCACCAGCACACGAATGGGCGGTGCGGCGATCATGCGGCCAGCCCCAGGCGCTCGGGCAGCTTCAGCACCACGCAAGTGCCTGACCCCGGCACCGAGGCCACCTCCACCGTCGCGCCGATGTTGTCCGCCCGCTCGCGCATGATGCGCAGCCCCACGTGGGTCTCGTCAGGGCC
>CAYPDO010000411.1:0-3385 GCA_964409495.1 uncultured Bordetella sp. | reverse complement strand
TGGATCTTCAGGAAGGCCAGGCTCTGGGCGATGGAGTCGTGCAGCTCACGCGCGATGAAGCTGCGTTCCTCAGCCACGGCGGTCTCGCGTTGCAGGGCTGCGGCACGCAGGCCCTCGATGGCACCCGCCAGGTGGCTGGCAATGGTTTCCAGCAAGGCACGGTCGTCTTCGGACAAGGCCCTGGGTTCGCGGTAAAACAGGTTGAGCTCGCCAACCATCCGCTCGTGCAGCCTGACGGGCACGCTGATGACGGTCTGGAAGCCTTCTCGGGCGCAGTGTCCAAGGCGCGACGCGGGGCCGTCCGGCAGGATCGGGATCACCCGTGTCGTGGCGCCGCCCTGGGGCTGACCGCACAGGCAGTCGCCCGTGGGAATGCACAGCTCTTCGTCGACCACCGCCTGAGGCAGGCAGTCGGACGCCAGCAGCAGGTACTTGCGGTTGGCCTCGTCAGACCAGCGCACGGCAGAGGCATCAGCGCGGGCGACTTGGCGCACCTGTCTGGCGATGCCCTGCGCCAGCGCCTCCAGCGACTCGGCACGCGCCACGAACGCGGCCGACTCGTACAAGGCCGCCAGGCGCGCTCGCTGGGCCTCGAGATGCTCGGTCTTTTCCTGCACCTTGGACTCTAGGTTCTGGTACAGGCCCTGCAGGGTCTCGGCCATGCGGTTGAAGCCGGCCGCGAGCGCGCCGAATTCGTCGTTGGCGCCTGGGTCGACCCGCGCACCCAGGTCGCCCGCCTCCACCCGGGCCAGCCCGGCCTGCAACCGGGACAGCGGGTTGAAGATGAACAGCCAGGCCGAGTACAGCAAGGCAATCGCGCTGCCGATGGTCAATGCCACCATCACGAACTGCACGGCATTCAGGATGGCCGTCAGCCGGGACAGGTGGTACTCAATCGCCGACACGAAGGTGTCGATGCGGGCCACAAAGGCGTCAGCCTGCTGCGCCGAGAGCTCTGCGCCCGGCCCAGGCGAGACGGTCCACCTTGCCTTGAGCTCGAACCAATCGCGTTGGACGGCCGCGAAGGCTTGCTGCGATTCGCCGTCATGTGGAACGAGCAGCGGACGCGCCGGATCACCCGTTTGCAGCACGCTCACGCTTTGGTCGAACTGCGCCGCCAGCCCTGCCATCTGGTGCGCGTCCGCACGGGCCAGTGTCTGGGCCATGCGCCAGGTCTGCATGCGCATGCGGCCGGCCTCGTTGACAGCCGCCGCACCACCTTCCAACTGCCAGGTCACCCAAAGCGTCAGCCCGATCGAGGCAAACGCCATCAGCAACAAGGCGCCCCCGATGGCACCAAGCTTGGCGGAAAGACTCCATGACCGAGGCATGCGTGCACTGTACTAGAGCCCGGAAACAGACCGAGCCGGGTCGAGGCTTGGAGTGCCTTCAGCCGCCGTGTATCCACCACGGCTGCAAAAGCCCCAGCGGGTGGCGCGAAGACGCCACCGAGGCCATAAATTGGTAGACGATCAGGGCACCAGCGTAGCTGGCACGGCGCGCCGCCGGTGTCCTTGCCCGCTTGAGCGCCAGCGAGCCGAGCACGATGTACAGAACCAGCAGCAGCAACTTGGCACCCAGCCAGGGGCTGGCCACCGGGTTCAGCGACAGCGAAACCCAGAGCGTGACACCAGCAGCCAGCAACAGGGTATCGATGCCGTAGCTGAGCATCCGCCAGGGCTTGGCCATCGCCCAGCTCTGACCAGCCAGCACCAGCGCACCGCGCAATGCAAACAGGCCCCCACTGACCAGCACGAGACCGATGTGGGTCGACTTGAGGTGCGAATACCAATCCGCGAACTCAGGCATAGTGACCAGCATAGGCGTGGAAGCGACTAAGCTCGGGCCCATGGAAATCAGTCACTTCAACGACCTGCTGGCGGCCGCTCGGCAGCAACCCGACGCGCAGCGTCTCTTGATGGTGTTTGCTGCAGCGAGCCTGCCGCCGGACGCCACGGCCGAACAGCGGGTACGCTTCGAAGCCGGTGAGTCTGGCGAACTGGCCCCGCTGATGTGCGTGGACAAGGACCCTGCCGACTTGAAGGACTTCGCCGCGTTGCAGGCGGAAGCCTTGTCCATGGGTCAGGACTGGGCCCTCGTCTTCGCTGCGGCCATGTCTGGCCAGGGAAGTTAGGCTCCCGCTTCGACGCAGGTGGAGGCCGCACTCACCCGCATGGTGGAGGCGGTGAAGTCCGGCAATCTGAGCGGCATGATTCCGTTCGACCGTCAGGGCGAGGCCGTCCAGCTGGGCTGACCGGAGGGTCGCCCTTTCGCCCCTTTCACAATCGGGTGGACTCATCATCCTGTAGCGCTTCGGGTTGGTGTGCCACATACGGCCCGGTGCCCGCGTTATCGGCCTGTGCCGCAGGAACGAAGCCGCCACGCCGAACGTCGAAGACATGGACTTCGCCGTCTTCGATCACGTAGTGCCAGCCATGCAAGGCCAGTGTGCCGGCCTCCACCCGCTCGCGCACCATGGGGTAGTCCATCAGCCTCTCCAATTGCAGCACCACCGCGCGCTGCTCGGTGCGGCGCAGCACGTCGGGGCCGAGTTCCGCCACGGGCAAGGCGGCTCCGCGGCCCAATTCCAGCCACTGCGACAGGTGCTTGGCCGCGGGTGACACGTCGCCATACAAGGCCCGGATCGCCCCGCAGTGGCTGTGACCGCACACCACGATGCGCTTGACCGAGAGGTTGAGCACGGCGAACTCGATGGCCGCCGCCGTGCCATGGAAACCCTGACTCTGGTCGTGCGGGGGGACGAAGGCACCGACGTTGCGCACCAGGAACAGCTCGCCCGGACCGGCGCCGGTCAGCAGGTAGGGCACCAGTCGAGAATCGCTGCAGCCGATGAACAGCGTCATCGGGTGCTGGCCATCATCGACCAGCAACCTGAAGTGCGAGCGTTGCGCCGGGAAAGCGTCCGTCTGGAATCGCTGAAGGCGCTGCAGCAGTTCGTCGGGCATGGGTCGTGGGGCTGAGGCCGCGCTACTGAACCAGAGGTGACTCAGCTGCCGCCAGGTCCACGCCTGTCAACGTGGCCGCGCCAGCCAGCAGCTGCAGGTATTGCCGCAGCGCGGTGGCAAAGGCTTGCTGCCGAAGCCCTTGTGCCACGGCGGACTTCACGGCCTCGAACGCGGGGTCCACGCCAGGCTGCCGGGCCAGCACTTCCACCACGTGCAGCCCGAAACGGCTGTGCACCAATCGCGGCAAGACGCCGACCTCCGGCTTGCCGAAGATCTCGCGTGCGAACTCCGGCGCGCAATCGTCGGTCGTCAGCCAGCCCAAGGCGCCACCATCCGCACCACTGGGGCAGTTGGACGTGGACGCCGCCGCAGCAGCGAAACGGTCTTCGCCTCCGGGCGACGCGCAGCGCACATCCAAC
>CAYPDO010000410.1:0-4717 GCA_964409495.1 uncultured Bordetella sp. | reverse complement strand
ACCTGTGGCGGCGGCGCGGCCGGCGCGACGACCTGCACGACACGATCGACGATGTCGACGAGCAGTTGCTGGTGGCGGCGCCCGACGACGGCGGCGCCCGGCGCGACCTGGCGCTGCTGCTGCAGGACCTGCCCGAGGCGCAGCGGCAGGCCATCGTGCTGACCAAGCTGGAGGGCTTGTCGGTGGCCGAGGCGGCGTCGCGCACCGGCGCCTCGGAATCGGCGATCAAGGTGCAGGTGCACCGCGGACTCAAGCGCCTGGCCGCGCTGGTGCGGCGCGACGGCCCGGATGGCGCGGCCGGCAGCGACGGGCGGCCGACATGAACACCGAACGCCTGATGGACATGCTGGCCTGCAACGCCGGCCCGGCCCCGCGCGCACTGGTGGCCCGGCGCCTGTCGCCGGCGGTGGCTGCCGGGCTGCTGGCCAGTGCCTGGTCGGCGATTGCGTGCTTCGGGCTGATCCCCTGGTCGCTGTTCAGCACGCCGGTGCCCTGGACCAAGATGGCCTATGCCGGCGCCCTGGCGGCAGCCGCCGCCTGGTGGGTGGCACGGCTGTCGCGGCCCGCGGCTGCGCTGGCACGGCCGCAGCTGGCCGTGCTGGCCGTGGTGCTGGCGATGGCGCTGGCCGGCCTCGGGTCGTGGCTGTCGATGCCGGCCGAGGCGCGCATGGCGGCACTGCTGGGCCATTCCTGGCTCAGCTGCCCGGCCAGCGTGATGGCGCTGTCGCTGCCGGCGCTGGCCGCTGCGCTGTGGGCCCTGGGTGGCCTGGCGCCCACGCGCCCGCGCCTGGCCGGCTTTGCCGCCGGCCTGCTGGCCGGCTCGGTCGGGGCCATCGGCTATGCGCTGTCATGCCCGGAGGCGTCGACGGTGTTCGTGGCGGTCTGGTATTCGCTGGGCATCCTGCTCACCGGCGCTGCCGGCGCGGCAGTCGGGCCGCGCGTGCTGCGCTGGTGATGCGGCGCCAGGCCGCGGCGGCGCGCCGGCCGGCCGCTCAGGCCGCCGCCAGGCCCGGCAGCTGGAACTCGATGCGCGTGCCGGCCGCCCGCTCCGAACGCACCGCCACCACGCTGCCATGGATGTCGAGGATGCGCTTGACAATGGCCAGGCCCAGCCCCGAGCTGCTGCCCTGCGGCAGCTCATCGTCGTCGCCCGCGCGCCAGTAGCGCTCGAAGATGTGCGGCAGGTGCTCGGCGGCGATGCCGCGCCCGGTGTCGGACACGCTGACCCGGTAGTGCGCCCCGTCGGCCAGCACCGACAGGGTCACGCTGCCGCCGGCCGGCGTGGCGCGCAGCGCGTTGTCCACCAGGTTCTGCAGCACACGCTCGATCAGCGCGATGTCGGCCAGCACCGGCGCATGGTGGTGGCTGTTGGCGGCCAGCGCCACCTGCACGCCGCGCGCGCGCGCCAGGGTCTGGTAGCCCTGCACCACGTCCTGCAGCAGCTCGGCCAGGCAGAACGGCTCCAGCCGCGGCGCCATGTGGCCGGAGTCCAGGCGCGACAGTTCGAACAGCGCGGCGATGTGCTGGCGCAGCCGCTCGCTCTGGCGCAGCGCGGTGCGCGTGCAGTGCCGGCGGCGCTCGGCATCGAACACCTCGCCCTTGATCAGCAGCGTCTCCAGGTTGCCGCGCAGGATGGCCAGCGGCGTGCGCAGGTCATGCGAGATGCCGCTGACCAGGTCACGGCGCAGCTGGTCGGCGTCCTGCAGCTGGCGCAACTGCTCGTCGACACGCCGGCGCAGCGCGGCCACGGCTGCCTCCAGCAGCGCCACTTCGTTGCGCACCGGCGGCGCCGCGGCCGTGCCGTCGGTGCATATGCCCTGCACCAGGCCGGCCAGGCGGCGCAGCGGCCGGGTCAGGCCGTGCACCAGCATGCCGGCGACCAGTGCCGCGCCCAGGCCCACCAGCGCAAAGCCCACCGCCAGCTCGCGGGCAACGAGCGACGGTGCCACCTGGGCCGCGACACTGCGCTGGGCCTGGCCCTGCAGCACCACATACAGGAAGCCGCCGGCCGCAGCGCCTGCCGCGTGCAGGCGTGCCAGCGACACCGGCACGCGCCGGCCCGGTCGGCGCGGGTCGTCGCCCAGCACCGGCAGCGCCACGGCCGACGGCCCGGCCGCCAGCAGCGGCGCCACCGCCGCCAGATCCACCCGGCGGCCCACGGGGTCGTCGGCGGGCGGGGTGCCCAGCGCATGCGCCAGCACGCGGCCGTCAGCACCCAGCAGGTACACCTCGACCGCCGGGTGGATGGCCATCACATGCTGCGCCAGATCGGCCACCGCGCGGTGCTGCACGCGGCCCTGCGCATCCAGCAGCGGGGCCGGCAGATGGGCCGCGATGTAGTCGGCCAGGCCCAGGTTCATGCGCTGCGCGGCTTCCTGGACGGCGCGGCCGTTCAGGCCGTGCACCACGGCCAGCAGCGCCAGCGCCAGCCCGGCCATCACGGCGGCCATTGCGGCGGCCAGGCGCAGGTGCAGCGGCCAGCTCACGGCGGCGCCTCGAAGCGGTAGCCCACCCCCCACACGGTGTGGATGAAGCGGCCGCTGCGCCGGCTGTCGCCCAGCTTGTTGCGCAGGCGGTTGATGTGGGTGTTGACCGTGTGGTCGTAGCCGTCGTGGCCATGGCCCCACACACTGTCCAGCAACGCGTCGCGGGTGAACACGATGCCGGGATGGCTGGCGAAGTGCCACAGCAGATCGAACTCGCGCGGCGTCAGCGGCAGCTCGTCGCCGTGCAGCCAGGCGCGCCGCTGCTGCCGGTCCATGCGCAGGCCGCCGGCCGCGACCGGCGCCACGGCGCTGGCCGCCACGCTGCCCGCGCGGCCCATCGCCGAGCGGCGCATCAGCGCGCGCAGCCGCGCCACCAGCTCCAGCACGCTGAAGGGCTTGGTGACGTAGTCGTCGGCGCCGAGCTCCAGGCCGCGGACCCGGTCACTCTCCGCCGCGCGCGCGGTGAGCATCAGGATCGGCACATCGCCGGCCTGTGCGCGGATCTCGCGGCACAGATCCAGCCCGTTCAGACCGGGCAGCCCCAGGTCCAGCACCATGGCATCCCAGGGCCCGCGGCTCATCGCCAGCCCCAGGCCCTGGCGGCCATCGCGCGCAAAGCTCAGCTCGGCCGGCAGGTCAGCCAGGTGCAGGCCGAGCAGCTCGGTGATGTCAGGGTCGTCCTCGACGACCAGCAGGCGGCGCACGGCGGCACAAGCCGGCGCCGGCTGCACGGCCGCGGTGGGGCTGATCGGACAAGGCATGGCAGACAAGGAGGCCCCCGGGACGGTGTGACGCGACGCGCATGGCCCCTGTGTCGCGCCGCGGCCGGCTGCCCTTACACCGGCGCGGCGCAAACGGCCGCCGCCGCCAGGCCTTCAGGCCGCGGCGGCACGCCGCATGCACGCGCTCAGGCCTGGCCGCGGCCCCGCGCGTTGCCGCGCCGGCGCACACCCAGCCAGCCCAGCCCGCCCAGGCCGGCCAGCATCAGCGCCAGGCTGGCCGGCTCGGGCACCGGCGCCGCCGTGAAGCTGATGCGGTAGAGCTCGGTGTCGGCCGACAGCCCGCTGTGGAAGCTGTAGCCGGCCGCGGTGTTCAGGCCGTTGAACGCCGCGAACTCGGCGAAGTTGAGCGCCACCACCGAGTGCTGGTCGGCACGCAGCCCGGCATTGCCGACAAAGGCCGCGGCCACCGGATCGAAGACCTCGGTGCCGGCATCCCACAGCTCGCGCGCGCGCACACTGATGCTGCTGATGGCCAGGCTGCCATCGGCGTTGAACACGCGGTACTCGGTGGGCGAGTCGTTGCCGAGGAAGAAGTCGTTGCTCGGCACCACCATGGCCGCAAAGCTGAAGAACGGGTTGTGCGCCGTGTCCACGCTCACCGTCCGGCTGGCCGACAGGCCCGGCAGCAGCGGCGAGGCCCCCACCGTGCCCACCGTGGCACCGGGGTCAGCCGCGCTGAACGCCGGCAGCCACAGCGCGCCGGAACCCAGTTCGGCCACACGCTGGATGGCGGCGGAGGCGGTGTGGCCGAGGTTGAAGCCGTCGAAGGCACCGCTGCCGAAACCGAAGTTCAGCGGCGCCACCACGGTGCCGTTGGCGGCGGCCAGGTTCTGGACGGTGATCGTGACCTGGCGCGTCTGGGCCTGCGCCGCCGGGGCGGCGATCATCAGGGCCGCGGCGGCGGCAGCCAGCGGGGCCAGCAGGCGGGGCATGCGCAGCGCGCGAAGATTGCAAGACATGGGAAAGCACTCCATCGGCAGGTTGAGGTTGCAAGCGGGGTTGGCAGGACCGCGACGGGGCCGCGGCCCACACAGGCCCACCCGGGGCAGGCCGGCGACCCGCAGCTTAGGCAGTGCAGGCGGCCCGAATCCTCACGGCAATGTCACGGCCGGATGGCGCCACGCGGTGCAAGCGCCGCCCAAAAAACATTGCCACCCGGGAACGCCTGAGAGTCCAGGCGCTTGCGGGTGGCCATGGGCGCGGGGTGAGGCCCCGCGGTGCGCTACATCAGCACGATGTCGTACTGCTCCGGGCTGAAGCTGGGCTCGGTGCTCAGCGACACCGGCTTGCCGATGAAATCGCTCAGGCCCGCCAGATGCTGGCTTTCCTCGTCGAGCAGCATCTCCACCACGGCGGCACTGGCCACCACGCGGAACTCCTTGGGGTTGAACTGCCGCGCCTCGCGCAGGATCTCGCGCAGGATGTCGTAGCAGACGCTGCGCGGTGTCT
>CAYPDO010000409.1:0-4728 GCA_964409495.1 uncultured Bordetella sp. | reverse complement strand
TTGGCCGGCACGTCGTCGGCAATGATGCGCCCGGCATAGAAGGCGATCACGCGGCTGGCGTGGCGCTCGACGATGTCCATGTCGTGCTCGACGAACAGCACCGTGGTGTGCTTTTCCTGGCCCAGCGCGGCCATGATGGTGTCCATCATCGGGAACTTCTCCTCGGCCGAGACGCCGCTGGTGGGCTCGTCCAGCAGCAGCAGCTTGGGTGCGGTGGTGAGTGCCATCGCAATATCGAGCAGCTTGCGCACGCCGCCGGGCAGCTCGGCCACGCGGCGGTGGCGGTGCTCGCCCAAGCCGAAGCGATCGAGCAGCAGCTCGGCGCGTTCGATGGCCTCATGCCGGCGCGCGGGCTGGAAGAAGCTCAGGCGCTGGTCGTGGCAGGCATTGGCCACCAGCATGTTGTCGAGCGCCGTGAGGTCGCCGAACAGCTGCGGGATCTGGAACGAGCGCGCCACGCCCAGGCGCGTGATGGCGCGTGGATCCAGCAGCGTGATGTCGCGGCCATTCAGCGCGATGCGGCCGCTGTCGGGCTTGAGGTAGCCGGTGATCATGTTGACGAAGGTGGTCTTGCCCGCGCCATTGCTGCCGATCAGGCTGACCCGCTCGCCGGGGGCGATGCGCACGTTGATGGCCTGCGCCGCCACCACCGCGCCGAAGCGCTTCTCGAGGCCCGTGGCCTCCAGCATCACCTGGCCGCTCATTTTCCCGACTCCTTCATCCACAGCGACCCGATGCCGCGCGGCAGGAAGCGGATCACGAACAGCAGAAACAGCCCCAGCGCCAGCTGCCAGGTGTTGGGGAAGTAGGCGCTGGAGAAGCTGCGCACCACCTCGAGCACCGTGCTGGCCACGAACACCGCGGCCACGCTCTGCCAGCCGGCCAGGATGGCCACGAAGACGAACTCGCCTGAGGTCGTCCAGAAGCTGAAGGTGGGCTCCACATGGCCCAGCGACATGACCACCAGCGCGCCGCCCAGGCCGCCGCAGAAGGCGGCGAAGATGAAGTTGATGCTCATGGCCTGGCGCACCGAGCCGCCGAGGTATTCCACGCGCAGCTCGTTCTCGCGCACCGCCAGCGTCACCAGGCCGCGGGTGGAATCGAAGTACACGCGCGCCACCAGGGCCATCGCGGTGGCGAAGCCGGTGGTCACCAGGTACATCACGTAGCCGGTGCTGGCATCGGGCAGCTTGAAGCCCAGCAGCGTGGGCCGGCCCAGGTTGAAGCCGTCGCTGCCGCCCAGCGACTCGATCTTCATCAGCAGGCCGTAGGTCACCATCGACAGCGCGAGTGTGAGCATCGCGAAGAAGATGCCGCGGTAGCGCGACAGCAGCGGCGCGAAGGGCGCGGCCACCCCTGCCGCGAGCACGCCGCCCACCAGGGCCAGGCCGATGGCATCGGTGAAGCCGGCCTTGTTGAACAGCAGCGCGGCGGCATAGCCGCCGATGGCAAACACCATGCCCTGGCCGAAGGGCACCACGCCGCCGCGCATCAGCGCCACGATGCCCAGCGAGACCAGGCCGTTGCCGGCGGCCATCGTGACCAGGAAGGTCAGCCACTTGGGTGCCGCCCAGCCTGCGGCGGCCAGCAGCGCAAAGGCGCCGACCGCCAGTGCCAGGCTGCGGCCGTGGCGCACGCCGGGCAGCAGGGTGCCCGAGGTGGTGACGCCCTCGGCGATCTTCTTGTCGGAGGAGCGCATGACTGCAGACATGGCCGGGCCTTCAGATCTTGCGCGCCTGGATGCGCTGGAACAGCCCCTCGGGCCGGAACATCAGCACGATGGCCATCACGATGTAGATGGAGAACAGCTCGGCCACCGGCGCGGTGTGCACCGCGATCGAGCGCGCCAGGCCGACGATCAGCGCACCCACGGCGGCCCCTTCGATGCTGCCCAGCCCGCCGATGATGACCACCGCGAACGAGACGATGATCACGCCCACCGACACCCCCGGCTGCACCGAGATCATCGGCGCGGTGAAGGCACCGCCCAGCGCCGCCAGCAGGATGCCGGCGGCAAATGCGCCCATGTAGACCCGCGACACATTGATGCCCATGCTGGCCGCGATCTCCGACGAGTGGATGACCACCGTGACGATCTTGCCGATGCGCGTGCGGTTGAGCCCCCACCACACCACCAGGCCAACCACGACGGCCAGCCCCACCAGCGCGAAGTCGTAGCCCACATAGCTCTGCCGACCGATGTCGACATTGCCGAACAGGCCATACGGCTCGCTCACGTAGTAGGGGTTGGCGCCCCAGATCAGCTTGGTGACGTCTTCCATGATCAGGAACAGCGCATAGGTCACCAGCACCAGCAGCACCTCGTCGCGGCCGTAGAAGAAGCGCAGCAGCCCGCGCTCGGTGAGCGGGGCCACCAGTGCGGCCACCGCCACCGCGGCCAGCAGCATGGCCACCAGGCTGAAGGCCGGTGCCCATTTCATGCTGGCCGCCCAGCCCACGAAGCTGGCCGCCGCATACGCCCCCAGCGCGTAGAAGCTGCCGTGCGCGATGTTCAGGATCTTGAGCACCCCGAACACCAGCGTCAGCCCGAGGGCCACGACGAACAGCCACGAGGCGTAGGTGAGGGCATCGATGAGGATGGTGACCACTTCGGACATGACGGATGCTCCAGGTGCGGCGGGGGCGTCAGGGGCAGCCGGTGGCGCCCGGGAAACCGGCCTTGATCCACTCCTCGCTCTTCATGTTGGCGGGCGGGTTCACGCAGGCCGCGGGGAAGCGCATGATGTCGTCGAGCATCACCATCTTCTTGGCCGCGTCATAGCGGGTCTTGCCGATGGCGGTGTCCTGGATGGCCTGGTGGCCGCCGCCGTTGCTCATGCGGATGCGCCCGGCCGGCGAATCCCATTCGCTGTTGCGCAGCGCCGCGGCCAGTTGCTCGGGCGAGGGCTTCTTGCCGCCATTGGCGGCCATGGCCTTCTCGGCGGCCAGCTTCAGGCCCAGCAGGGCCTGCACCATGCGGTACGGGGCCTGCACCGGGTAGACGTTGTTGGCCTTGCTGTACAAATCCCACCACCAGTCGTTGAGCGCGCTCTTGGGTGACATCAGGCCGTAGGCACCGCGTGCGCCCAGGATCACGCCGTCGGGCATCTTGTCGCCCAGGCCCGGCAGCACATGGTCGGCGGCCGAGAACACCACCTGGGTGCGCTTGAACAGGCCGCGCGGGCCGGCCTGCAGGATGAAGGCCTGCAGGTCGCCACCCCACAGGCTGCTGTGGGTGACATCGGCCGGGGTCTTCATCAGTGCCGAGATCTCGCTGCCGTACTGACCGGCGCCGAACTTGGGCAGCTGGTCCTCCCCCAGCTTGGCGGCGGGGTAGAGCTTCTCCATCGTCCAGGTGAAGTCCTTCTTCGAATCCTGACCCCAGGCGTAGTCCTGGTTGATCATGCTGAAGGTCTCGATCTTGGTGTTCTTGGCCTTCAGGTAGCGGCCCAGCGCCACGTTGTCCATCGCCGCATGGCTGGCGGTGCGGAACACGTAGCTGAACTTGTTCTCCTCGAAGATGCGCGGCGTGCCGCAGTCATAGAGGATCAGGAACTTCTTCATCTCCTCGGCCACCGGCGCCACGGCCAGGCAGTCGCCCGAGCTCACGTAGCCCACCACGGCATCCACCTTCTCGCGGTCGTAGAGGTTGCGCAGCTCCTGCACCTGCTTGGTGGCGCCACCGTTCTCGTCCACGTAGACGAACTCCAGCTTCATGCCGCCGAAGCCGGGCTTGTTGTAGGGCGCCGGCGCGGCGCCCTTGTTGAACGCATCGAGCAGGGCCTTGGCGCCATTGACCGCCGGGATGCCGAAGCTCTCGGCCGCCTGGCCGGACAGGAAGCTGACGATGCCGACCTTGAAGGTCTCCTGCGCCTGCGCGCCTGCGGTGGCGCACAGGGCGGCGGCAGCGGCCAGCATGCGCAGCGTGCCACGGGCCGGGAAGCGGATCGGGTGTCTTGCCATCGGAGGTCTCCTGCGGTGTGTTCGCCCATGACGGGCATTAGGTGGGCCGAGCGATCGGCGTGCCCATGTCGAGCCCGGCGAGCGCGAAGCCGCGTTGAAAATCGATCATGTGCTTGTGCATCCAGCGCTCGGCGCCGGCCGCATCGCGTTGTTCCAGCGCGGCCACGATCTGCCGGTGTGCGGCCAGGTTGCGCGCCGCCGCCTGCGGCAGGCGGCCGAAGATCTGCTGCAGCGTAGGGTCGTAGAGCAGGCCCACCGGCTCGCGCGCCAGCATCAGCGCGCGGTTGTGGCTGGCGCGGCCCACCAGGGCGTGGAAGGCCATGTCCAGCTTGACCAGGGCCGGATAGGCGCCGGCATCGAGGCCGAGCGTCTCGGTGCTGGCGAGGTTGTCATGCAGCAGGGCCAGGTCGGTACCTTCTGCGCGGTCGGCAGCCAGGCGCGCGGTGAGCGGCTCGATCGCGACGGCCAGTTCCCACAGCTCATGGAAGGTGGTCTGCTGCAGCAGCAGCATGCGCGTGGCGCGCGGGGCCAGGTCGTGCATGCCCGGCAGGCACACGAACAGGCGGCGGCCCTCGCCGCGCTGCAGCAGGCCCTCGCGCTCGACCTGGCGGATGGCCTCGCGCACGGTGGAGCGGTGCACGCCGAAGCGCTCGGACAGCTCGTGCTCGGTGGGCAGCGCGGCGCCGGGCGGCAGCGCGCCATCGAGGATGGCGCGCTCGATTGCCGCCGACACCGCCTTGTAGGCCGGCTCGACCACCACACGCA
>CAYPDO010000408.1:0-4733 GCA_964409495.1 uncultured Bordetella sp. | reverse complement strand
CCGGTCTTGGCGACGCGGTGCGCTGGATCAACGTCGCCGGCGGCATGGCGGTGATCGCCCACCCGGGGCGCTATCCGATCAGCCCGACGGCCGAGAACGCGCTGTTCTCCGAGTTTCACACCCATGGCGGCCGCGGCGTCGAGGTGCTGACCGGCAGCCACGGCCAGGCCGACACGCTGAAGTACACCGAGATGGCGCGCGAGTTCAGCCTGGCCGCGTCGCGTGGCAGCGACTTCCACTCACCCGAGGAAAGCCGCACCGACCTGGGCGCCCTGCCCGACCTGCCCGGCACGCTGCAGCCGGTGTGGCTGGCCCTGTCCCACCGGGTGAACCTGTCCCGCAGCTGAGGGCCAGGTGTCACCGCCGCGCCAGGTGCGCCGGCGTACAGTGGGGGGCTTTGCCACCGGCCGCCCCGCCAGGGTCGCCCCCACCGCCGCCCGCGCATGTCGCAGTACTTCGAAGTCCACCCCGACAACCCGCAGCCGCGCCTGCTGCGCCAGGCCGCGCAGATCCTGCATGGCGGTGGCGTAGCGGCGGTGCCCACCGATTCCAGCTATGCGCTGGTGTGCCACCTCGACGACAAGACGGCGGCCGAGGCGCTGCGGCGCATCCGCGGCGTCGATGACAAGCACCACCTCACGCTGCTGTGCCGCGATCTGTCGGAGCTGGCCAGCTATGCCCGTGTGGACAACCGCCAGTACCGGCTGCTGAAGCTGGCCACGCCCGGGCCCTACACCTTCATCCTCGAGGCCACCAAGGAGGTGCCGCGGCGGCTGTCGCACCCCTCGCGCCGCACCATCGGCCTGCGCGTGCCCGACCATGCCGTCACCCAGGCCCTGCTGGCCGAGCTGGGCCAGCCGCTGCTGGCCACCACGCTGATCCCGCCGGGCGAGAGCGAGCCGCTGAACGACCCCGAGGAGATCCGCGAGCTGCTGCAAAAACGCGTGCAGGCGGTGGTCGATGCCGGTGCCTGCCAGCGCGCGCCGACCTCGGTGATCGACCTCACCGGCGACGAGCCGGTGGTGGTGCGCGCCGGCCGCGGTGATCTGGCGCGGCTGGGCCTCAGCGCCGATTGATCGGGGCACCCGGCCGGCGTGGCGCCCCCGGCGCCGTCAGCCCGGCGCAGCCAGCCGATCGCGTACCTGCTGCGGGTTGAAGCCCAGCTGCACCTGGCCGCGCACCAGCAGCACCGGCGTGCCCGGCTGCATCAGCGCGCGGAACTGCGCGTCGCAGGCCGGGTCGCGCTCGATGAAGCATTCGGTGAACGGCAGATTCTGCGCCTGCATCCAGGTGCGCGCGCGGGTGCAGAAGATGCAGGTCTGCGACGAGATCATGTGGATGTCGCCGGGCCGCACCAGGGCCGCCAGCGCGCGGCCGTCGGCGGCCTCGCGCGCCTCGCGCCACAGGCTCAACGCCGCGGTGACGCCGACGATCAGCGCCGCGGCCACCCACAGCGGGCGGCGCGAGGCGGCGGGCGTCGCGGCGTCGGCCATGTGCTCAGGCGGGCAGGCTGCAGGACGGCCTGCGCGCGCTCAGAGCGCCGCGGTGACGACGATCTCGACCTTCCACTCCGGCTTGGCCAGCGCGGCCTGCACGGTGGCGCGCGGCGGCGTGTGGCCGGGCACCACCCAGGCTTCCCACACGCTGTTCATGCCGGCGAAATCGGCCAGGTCGGCCAGGAAGATCTGCGCGCGCAGGATCTTCGTCTTGTCGCTGCCGGCGCGCGCCAGCAGCGCGTCGATGCAGCCCAGCACCTCGCGGGTCTGTTCCTCGATGGTGGGGGCGGCGCCCACGGCCACCTGGCCGGCCAGATAGCACACACCGTTGTGCACCGCCATCTCGGACATGCGGGCGCCGACATCGAATCGCTGGACCATGGATCAGTTTCCTTTGGATGAAGAGGAGTTGGACGTGGGCGCCTGCCCGGCGCCGCGCGGCGCGGCCGGCGGCACCTCGACATGCAGGCGCTGGCGACGGCGGTGGCCGCGGCGCGACGGCGTGCGCTCGTCGGGCTTGGCGCCGAGCTTGCTTTCCTTGCCGGTCATCAGGTTGGCGATGTTGCGCCAGTGCCGCCAGATCAGCATCAGGCTCATGATGGTGACCGCCAGCGCCACCACCGGCCGGTCGAAGAACATCAGCATGAAGAACGGTGCGAACACCGAGGCGATGATGGACGCCAGCGACGAGTAGCGGAACATCGCCGCCACCACCACCCACACGATCAGCGTGGCCAGGCCCAGCAGCGGCTCGTAGGCCAGCAGCACGCCCAGCGCGGTGGCCACACCCTTGCCGCCCTTGAAGCGGAAGAACACCGGATACAGATGGCCCAGGAAGGCGGCCACGCCGACAAAGGCCACCGTGGCATCCACCAGGCCCAGCTCGCCCATGAAGGCCGACACCAGCGCGGTGGGCACATAGCCCTTCAGCGCATCGAGCAGCAGGGTCAGCGCGGCGGCCTTCTTGCTGCCCGAGCGCAGCACATTGGTGGCGCCCGGGTTGTTGGAGCCGTAGGTGCGCGGATCGGGCAGGCGCATCAGCTTGCTGACGATCACCGCGAAGGACAGCGAGCCGATCAGGTAGGCCACGAAGAAGGCGGCGTAGCTGTAGATCAGGTCGAGATGGTCTTGGATCGCATCCATGGCAACGGGCTGGCGGTCGGCACGCCCGGCGCGCGCAGGCCCCGGAGGCTGCTGCGCGCGGCGCAAGCGAATAGGAAGGCGGCAGTGTAAGTCGACGTTACCGCGCCCCGTCCACCGCAACCGGGCGGTCTGGCGGCGGTGCCCGGTGTGGCCTGGCGCCGCCTGCCACGATCAGCGCGGCGCGCGCTTCTTGGCCGCCGGCTTGCGCGCCGGCTCGTCCACCGGGTGGCCGCCGGGCGGGGCCGAGAACAGCTTGGCGGCGCGGCCCTTGAGCTCGAGCAGCTCGCTGGGGGTGATCGAGTAGGTGCGGCCGACCACGTCGACCTCGATGCGGAATTCCACTTCCTTGCTGCCATTGGACAGCGTGCCGCAGGTGAAGTCGTAGTCCTCGTCCTCGGCCGGGAAGCCGTCTTCCTCGAGGTCGTGGTCGATGTACTTGACCTGGGTGATCTCGCCGCTGGCAAGGTCGAGCATGCCCTTGGACTCGATCACCTCGTCGGTGAGTTCGTCGTGGATGGTGATCGGCAGCTTCAGGTCCATGGTGCGCTTGCGGCGGTTCGGCAAAGGGGCGGCATCATGCCACAGGGTACGGAGGCAGCCGGTCGCGGGTGCCCGCGAGACCGGCTGCCCGGCTCACGCGCGGGCGGAGACGAACACGCCGGTGGGCTGCAGCAGCATGGCGCTGATCAGCCGCCCGTGCATCAGGTGCCAGGGCCCCTGGGCGCGGTGGCTGTCCACCACCTCGGCCACGGCCTCCAGCGCGCCGTCGATCAGGTGCACGCGCTGGCCGGGTGCCAGCGCCGCCGGCGTGTACAGGCTCAGGCCGGTGAGCGAGAGGTCGCGCCAGCGCACCGCCACCGGCTGGCCGGGCCAGCCGACCTGCAGGCTGGCCACGTGCTGGCGGTCGCGCCGCACGGCGCCGCGCCGGCCCAGCAGCTCGTGCGCCTGACTGCCCGGCACCGGCAGCGCCGCCAGCGGCGCATGGCAGCGGGTGCAGCGGCTGTCGGGCCGCGGATGGTGCGGGCCGGGCAGGCTGCACAGCGGGCACGGCCGGCCCGCTGGCGCCACCTCGGCCGCCGCCGCGAGGCCGCGCGCGGCCACGGTCTGCTGGCGCAGCGTGCAGTCGTAGTCGGCGCGGCGCTGCGGGTCGCCCAGCACGGCCCAGGCGGCGTTCACCAGCGCGGCCTCGGTGTGGTTGCCGCCCAGGTCAGGGTGCATGCGCAGGCGCTGCATCAGCGTGCGGTAGCTGGCCTGGATCACCGCCTGCGGCGCCTCGGGCTGCACATGCAGCACGCGGTACAGGTTGCGCCGGTTGTCCGGCGCTGCCAAACCACCGGCCGGATCGGCCGCGCTGGAGAAGTCGGGCGGCGGGTCGGTGGGCGCGGTCATACGGCATCTTTTCGGGTGGATCGCAGCTCATCGGCAGCCGGCGCCACAACTTGAGCGCGATCTGCCGCGGATTGCAGCCGCAGCCGCAGCTTTTCAGCGGCGCGCGCCCGGCCTCAGGCCCCTGCGCCCCGGCGCAGCGCCGCGATGCTGGCCGCCCAGTCGGCGCTGCCGAACACCGCCGAGCCGGCCACGAAGGTGTCGGCGCCGGCGGCGGCGATGGCGCCGATGTTGTCGGGCTTGACGCCGCCGTCCACCTCCAGCCGCAGCGCGCGGCCGCTGGCAGCGGCGTAGGCATCCAGCCGCGCGCGCGCCTGGCGCAGCTTGGGCAAGGTGGACGGGATGAAGGCCTGACCGCCGAAGCCGGGGTTCACGCTCATCAGCATCACCAGGTCGAGCTGGTCCATCACCTCGTCCAGCCAGGCCAGCGGCGTGGCCGGATTGAACACCAGGCCGGCCTGGGCGCCGCAGTCGCGGATCAGCGCCAGCGTGCGGTGCAGGTGGCGCGTGGCCTCGGGGTGCACGCTGATCAAGCCGGCACCGGCCTGGGCGAACATCGGGATCAGCGCATCCACCGGCTCGACCATCAGGTGCACGTCCAGCAGCGCGCCGGCCGCGTAGGGCTTGATCGCCTCGCACACCATGGGCCCGATGGTGAGGTTGGGCACGTAATGGTTGTCCATCACGTCCACGTGGATCCAGTCGGCA
>CAYPDO010000407.1:0-4739 GCA_964409495.1 uncultured Bordetella sp. | reverse complement strand
GCCGTGCTGGCCGCGCCCAGCCTGGGCTACACCACCGGCCCCAGCGCTCGAACAAGGCCGCCAGTGCCACGCCGCTGGGGCCGGTGGAGTAGCCCAGGCTGGGCGCGGCCAGCACGGCGGCCCGCACGCCGTCTTCACTGGACAGATCGGGCCGCGGCGCACCGGCCGGCACGGCCACCGCAACGCCCGAGCGCGTGAGATCGGTGCGGCTGCCGGGCAGCAGGCGGCCGGCGGCTTCCAGCTTGGCCAGCGCATCGGCGGCCAGGAACACCACATCGAAGGCCTCGCCAGCCAGCACGCGGCGGGCCGCATCGACGCCGCCCACTGATTCGATGGCCACCGCCTGGCCACTGCGCTGCTCCCAGGCGGCAGCCAGATCGGCCAGCACCGCGCGGGTGGCCATCGACGAGATGCCGCGGATCACGGCGCTGGACGGTGTGGTGGACATGGCGCACGCCGGCAATACCGGCCGGGCTGGAAGATGTGGGCGCATTCTTGCCCTGTGCACCCAAACCTCCCAGGCATGGCTGGCGATAGCAGCTATGCCTGTGCGGCATTTCAACGGACCCTGCCGCCGGCCGGAACCGGCGTGAAGGCCTGGCCGGCGTTCAGCCCGGCTGCGACTGTGCCGCGGCGCCTTGCGGCAGGCTGCGCGCGAGTTCCACCAGCAGGCGGCTGGTCTGGCGCATCAGCGGGCTGGCACGCTTGTGTGCCGAGGCGGCCAGGCACAGCACGGTGGCCAGGCGCGGCGCCACCAGCGGGCGCACGCGCAGTTGGTCGGCGCGGCCCGAGGCGGTCACGGCGCTGGCGTGCAGCACCGCGTGGCCGTAGCCTGCGCACACCAGCTCGACGATGGCGGCGATGCTCGACACCTCCCAGGCGATGTCGAGCCTGACGCCGGCCAGCGCGGCCTGGGTTTCCAGCAGGCGTCGGATGGCATGGCCGCGCTCGGGCACGATCAGTGCAAAGCCGGACATCAGCTGCAGCGGCACGCTGCCGGCCAGATCGGCCGGACCGGCCGGCTCACCGGCGCCGGGCGCAGTCGGCGACACCAGGCACAGCGACTCTTCGAGCACCGGCGAGATCTCCAGCGCCGGCTGTGCTTCGGGGTTGTACATCAGGCCCACGTCGACGCGGCCGGTGGTGATCCACTCGACAATGTGGCTGGACAGGCCCTCCACGATGGCCAGCCGGCCCTGCGGGCAGCGGCGGCGGAAGGCATCCACCAGCGGCAGCGTGAGCTGGCGGCTCAGCGTGGGCGGCAGGCCCACGGTGATGCGGCCGCTGGGCTCATCACGCGAGGCGCCCATGTCGCTGCGCGCGGCGGCCACCGATTGCAGGATGGCCGTGCCGTGCTCGAACAGCCGCTGCCCGGCCTCGGTGAGGCTGACCCCGCGGCCGTTGCGCAGCAGCAGGGTCTCGCGCAGGTCGGTCTCGAGCGCGCGCACCTGGCGGCTGAGCGCGGGCTGGGCGATGTCGAGCACCAGGGCGGCCTTGCTGAAACTGCCCAGCTCGGCCACGTGCACGAAGTATTCAAGTTGCTTGAGGTTCACGGCGCGGCGGATTGTCCCGCAGCCGACGCGCACCGCCCCGCACCCGCCCGATACTGTCCGGCATGCACTACGATGCCCTCACCCGCGACCATGGCCTGCCGCACGATCCCTTCAAGGCCCTGGTGGCGCCCCGCCCCATCGGCTGGATCGGCACGGTGGACCGGCAGGGCCGGCGCAACCTGGCGCCCTACAGCTTCTTCAACGGCATCAGCGACCGGCCGCCGATGGTGGTGTTCTCGTCGGGCGGCCTGAAGGACAGCCTGCGCAACGTGCTGGACACCGGCGAGTTCACCTGCTCGCTGGCCACGCTGGCGCTGAAGGACGCGATGAACCTCAGTTCGGCGCCGGTGAAGCCGGGCGTCGATGAATTCGCGTTGGCCGGCCTGACGCCGGCCGCCTCACGCTTCGTGTCGGCACCGCGCGTGGCCGAGGCGCCAGCGGCGCTGGAATGCAAGCTGTGGCAGGCCATCGCGCTGCCGCCGCACAAGCCGGGGGCCGAATCCAGCTACACGCTGGTGATCGGCCAGGTGGTGGGCATCTACATCGACGACGCCTTCATCCGCGACGGCCGCTTCGACCTGGCGGCCACCGAGCCCCTGCTGCGCCTGGGCTACATGGACTACGCGTCGGTCGGATCAGCGCAGATCTTCGAGATGAACCGGCCCTTGGCCAGTGACGATGGTTTGAGCGCGACCGTGCCGGCGGCTGGGTGGGACGGCGTGTACCGCTAGTGTTGGCCGGCGTTGACCGGGCCCGTCATCGGCCCGCGCAGCGCGCGCCCCAGGCTCAGGCAAGACCTACTGCTTGCGCACGATCACGCTGCCCACCGAGTAGCCAGCGCCAAACGAGCAGATCACGCCCAGGTCACCCGCCACCAGATCACCATGGTGATGGTGGAACGCGATGATCGAACCGGCCGACGCCGTGTTCGCGTATTCACTCAGGATGATCGGCGCCAGGTCGTCGCCCACCTCGCCGCCCACCAGGCGCTTGATGATCAGCTGGTTCATGCCCAGGTTGGCCTGGTGCAGCCAGAAGCGCCGCACCTGGGCGGGCGTGAAGCCCAGGGCCGCCAGGTGGTTCTCGATGTGCGCCGCGGCCATCGGCACCACCTCCTTGAACACCTTGCGGCCTTCCTGCATGAAGGTCTTGTCGCGCGCGTCGGGGTCGGTGTCCTCGCAGCGGTTCATGAAACCGGCGTTGTTGCGGATGTTGTTTGAAAACTTGGTGACCAGCTTGGTGCCCAGCACCTGCCAGCAATCGGTCGAACGGGCCGTGTCGGCCGCCTCCACGATCAGCGCCGTGCACACATCGCCGAAAATGAAGTGGCAGTCGCGGTCACGCCACTCCAGGTGGGCCGAGGTGATCTCGGGGTTGACGATCAGCACGCGCGAGGCCGTGCCGTTCTTCACCGCGTTCACGGCCTCCTGGATGGCAAAGGTGGCCGACGAGCAGGCCACGTTCATGTCGAAGCCGTAGCCGCCGCAACCGAGCGCGGACTGGATCTCGCAGGCCATCGCCGGGTAGGCCCGCTGCATGTTGGCCGCGGCACACAGCACGGCGTCGATGTCGGCCGGCTGCAGCCCGGCGGCGGCGATGGCCTTGGCGCCGGCATCCACCGCGATCTCGGCCATCAGGCTCAAGCTCTCGTCGGGCCGTGGCGCGAAGCGCGGCTTCATGCGCGTGGGGTCGAGCACCCCGGTCTTCTCGAGCACGTAGCGCTGGCGGATGCCGGAGGCCTTCTCGATGAACTCGACGCTGGAGTGCGGGATGGCCGCCCGCTCGCCGGCCGCGATGGCGGCGGCGTGCTTCGCGTTCTGGATGTCGGCGTAGGCATTGAACGAGGCGACAAGCTCCTCGTTCGTGATCACGTGCGGCGGCGTGAACAGGCCGGTGCCGCTGATGACGACGTTCTTCATGGCGCGGCAGTGTAGGTTCGCGCCGGCCGCCCGGCCTCGGGGGCGGCCCCTAGGGCCTGCCTTACTTTCGCGGTGCCTTCTTGGCCGCCGATCCGGCCTGCAGCGCCTCGCTCATGCCCAACAGCACGCCACTGGCCATGGCGGCGTAGCTCTCGGCCAGCGCCTGCGCGGCCTTCATCGACGCCGCGCGCGTGCTGCGCATCGACTGCTGCATCTGCGCCGCCATCTGCTCGAACTGCGCCACCGCCGCCGTGGCCTGCGCGCCCGAGGCGGTGCCGCCAGCCTGCATCTTCTCCAGCACCGGCGCCCAAGCCGCGGCCATGGGCCCGCCGGCGCCGGCGGCGGCCTTCTTCACGGCGCTGAAGAGGCCGTCTTCCATCTTCTCCAGGTCGGCCAGCGCCTTGCCCAGGTGCTTGTCATGCAGGTCGGCGCCCTGCGCGGCCAGCGTGGCCAGCGTCGTGCGCTGGGCCTCCACGGCCTTGAGCAGCGCCTCGTCCATGCCGGCCACTGCCTTGTCGAGCAGGGCCTCGGGGTCGACGCCGGCCGACACGTTCTTGGCCAGGCCCGTGCTGGCGGCATCGGCCACCTGCTTGACGACGCCGCGGATGTTCTTCAGCGTGAGCTCGCGGCCCTGCAGCGCGGCCAGCGTGGTGTCGGCGACGGCCTTCTTCAGCTGCGCGCCCTGACGTGCGCTGGCGTTCTGGAACATCTCGATCAGCGCATCGGCATCGAACATCGGCTGGGCCACGGAACTCTCCTCGTTGTGGGTTGGGCGGCGCGATGCTGGCACCACCCGCGCGCCGCGGCAAGCACTCAGTGAAGCACCAGCAAGGGCAGCTTGCTGCGCGAGATGACGTTCTTGGTGTGCGAGCCGAACAGCAGTTCGCCGAACGCCCCGCGGCCGTGCGTGGCCATCACGATCAGGTCGCATCCCGCCTCGGCGGCCGTCTGCACGATGGCGTCGTCGATGGCGTCGGTGCGCTCGAAGCGGCCGATGAAGGGGACGCCCTGCTCCTCGGCCTTGCCGCGGAAGCGCGCCAGCACCTCGTGGGCGTGGGCCTCGGTGCGCTGCTGGTGGCGGTCGGTCTCGCGCAGGTAGGTGCCGGGGTTGCTGCCCATGTGCGGCAGCGGCGGCATCGGCTCGGCCACGAAGGCCGTGATGCGGGCGCCGAGCTTCACGGCCAGTGCCAGGCTGGCCTGCTGGGCGTGTTCGGAAAGCTCGGTGCCGTCGATGGGAACGAGCAGGTGCTGGAACATGTTGAGCCTC
>CAYPDO010000406.1:0-4767 GCA_964409495.1 uncultured Bordetella sp. | reverse complement strand
AGTTCGACGGCCTGATGCGCAAGCTGATCACCTACATGATGGAAGACCCGCGCACCATCTCCTCGTCGATCGATCTGGTGTTTGTGGCCAAGGCGATCGAGCGCGTGGGCGACCATGCCAAGAACCTGGCCGAGCAGATCATCTACATCGTCAAGGGCACCGACGTGCGGCACAACCCGCTCGACACGGTGGAGAGCCTGGTGCGCTGACGCGCCCGGCCGCCCGCAACAACAGCCTTCAACGGATCCATGTCATGAGCCACATCGTCGTCGTCGAAGACGAGCCGGCGATCGCCGAACTGATCGCCATCAACCTGCGCCACGCCGGGCATGAGGTGACCATCGCCGCCACCGCCGAGCAGGCCCAGCGCGAGGTGGATGCCATGTTGCCCGATCTGGTGGTGCTGGACTGGATGCTGCCCGGCCAGTCGGGCTTGGCGCTGGCCCGCCGCTGGCGCGGCGACGCGCGCACGCGCGAGCTGCCGATCATCATGCTCACGGCCCGTGGCGAAGAGGCCGACAAGGTGGCCGGGCTGGACGCCGGTGCCGACGATTACCTCACCAAGCCCTTCTCGACCAACGAACTGATGGCGCGCATCCGCGCCGTGCTGCGCCGCAAGGCGCCCGAGGCGCTGGACGAGGCGGTGGACGTGGCCGGTCTGCGGCTCGACCCTTCCACGCGCCGCGTCAGCCATGGCGAGCGCGAATTGAAGATGGGCCCGACAGAGTTCCGCCTGCTGCACTTCCTGATGACCCACCCCGAGCGTGTGCACAGCCGCGCGCAACTGCTCGACCGCGTGTGGGGTGACCATGTGTTCATCGAGGAGCGCACGGTCGACGTCCACGTCAAGCGCCTGCGCGAGGCGCTCACGCCTGCGCAGTGCGCCGGCATGATCGAGACCGTGCGTGGCGCGGGCTACCGCCTGACGCGCCATGTGAGCGCCGTGCAGGCCTGATGCGCCGGCCGGCCTTGCGGCGGTTCGTGACGTGATGAGCTGGCTGCTGCCGCGTCTGCTGGTGGTGCTGGCGGCGCTGGGCCTGGGGGCGCTGGGCGGGCATTTCGCCGGCGCGGCGCTGCACTCGGCCGAGCTGGGCATGGCCATCGGGGCCGCGGTGGGCGTGGCGCTGGTGGTGCTGCTGGATACGGTGCGTGGCGCGCGCCTGCTGCGCTGGCTGCGCGGCGACATGGCACTCGGCGCGCCGCGCGATGCCGGCTTCTGGGCCGAGCTGGCCTACCGCACCGAGCGCGCAGTGCGCACGCGCGACAAGGCCATCGCCGACGAGCAGCAGCGACTGGCCGACTTTCTCTCGGCCATCGAGGCCTCGCCGAACGGCGTGGTGCTGCTCGATGGCAACGACCAGGTCACCTGGTGCAACGCCATCGCGGCCGACCACCTGGGCCTCGATCCGCGGCGCGATCTGCGCCAACCGATCACCAATCTCGTGCGCATGCCGGCCTTCGTGGCCTACCTGCAGGGGCGCGACTGGCGTGATCCCGTGCTGGTGACGGAGCCCAGCGGGCGTTCGACGCTGCAGCTGACGATGCGCGGCTATGGCGCGCAGCAGGCCCTGCTGATCACGCAGGACGTCACCGAGCGCCAGCGCGCCGATGCGATGCGGCGTGACTTCGTGGCCAACGTCTCGCACGAGATCCGCACGCCGCTCACCGTGCTGGCCGGCTTCGTCGAGACCATGGCCACGCTGCAGCTCACCGGCGTGGAGCGCACCCGCGTGCTGGCGCTGATGCAGCAGCAGACGCTGCGCATGCAGACGCTGGTGGCCGATCTGCTAACCCTGGCCCAGCTGGAAGGCGGCCCGCGACCACCGGTGGACCGCTGGGTGGCGCTGTCGGCGCTGCTGGAGCGCGCCGCGGCCGATGGCCGCACGCTGTCGGCCGGCCGGCACACGGTGACCGTGGCCGATCTTCCGCCGCTTGAGCTGGCCGGGCAGGAGAGCGAGCTGTTCAGTGCCGTGGTCAACCTGGTCAGCAATGCCGTGCGCTACACGCCCGACGGCGGCCAGATCAGCGTGGGCTGGCAAACGCGGGCCGACGGTGGCGGCGAAGTGCTGGTGCGCGACACCGGCATCGGCATCGCCCGCGAGCACCTGGGCCGGCTGACCGAACGCTTCTACCGCGTGGACGGCAGCCGCTCACGCGACACCGGCGGCACCGGCCTGGGTCTGGCCATCGTCAAGCATGTGATGCAGCGCCACGGCGGCACGCTGGATGTCGACAGCGATCCCGGCAAGGGCTCGTGCTTCCGCATCGGTCTGCCGCCCAGCCGCGTGCGCAGCATGGCCATGGCCAGCGCGGTGGCGGGCGAAGCCACCTCGCGCGTGGACTGAGTCAGGCCCCCGCGCCGCTGCGCGCCTGCCGCCGGAGCAGCATGCTCAGTCCCGTGGGGCGGCCCGGCGGGACTGCGGCGCGATCAGGGCGCGGCGGGGCCGCGTCTGAACACCAGCGTCCATTCATGGCGATCGGTGGGGCGGCGTTCGCGGCCCAGTTCCAGCCAGCCGGCGCGGCGTGCCGCCGCCACCGGCGCACTGTCGGCCTGACCACGCTGCACCAGCATCAGCATCGGACAGGGTCCGCTGGCCGCACCGGCCGAGGCGTCCACGCGGTGCCGGCCATGGAACTCGAGCGCGGCCACCAGCGAGGCTGAGGCTTCGGGCGCGGCGATGCACGCCCCGGCCGGCACCCAGCGGGTCAGGCGCTGGGCCAGCGGGCGGTTGCTGCGGGCATAGTCCAGCAGCGGCAGCCACAGCGTCATCAGCAGCAGCCAGCACAGGGCCACACCGCCGGCCGGCAGCACCAGGCTCTTCCACAGCGCGGCCCGGTGGCGGCCGGTGCGCCAGCGCACCAGGGCCAGCCAGATCACGCTGCCAGCCAGGGCCAGCAGCAGCGGCAGCAGCAGCCATGTCGCCTCGAAGCCGGGGGCCAGCCGCGCGATGTTGGCTGCCGGCCGCGCCGGCACGCCGGTCTGCATGGCCAGGTACATGACCCAGATCACCAGTGCTGCCAGCGTGAAAAAGCACACCGAGAACCAGTCGACGGCCGCCGCCGTGCCGCGCTGCAGCGTGGGCAGCGCAAAGGCTGCCAGCACCGCCAGGCCCGGCAGGCCCAGCATCAGCGCGCGGTCGGAGCCCCCCATGGCCACGCTGGCGGCAAAGGCCACGCCGAACACCAGGCCGGGCAGGGCCAGGTGGCGTTCACGCAGGTGGCCGCGCCAGCGCCACACCGTCCACATCGCCAGCGGCCAGGCTGGCCACAGAAACCACAGCCACAGCTTCAGCAAGGGCAGCGCGGCCGGCACCGCGGCCATGCGCCAGGCCCAGCTGTGCACCGGCCAGCCGGCCAGCGCGGCCAGCACCAGCGCCGCCAGCAGCCAGGGCCACAGGGCACGCCACTCGGGATCGCGGCTGGTCAGCGAGAGCAGCCAGGCTCCGCCGCCAAGCACCAGGGCCAGGGTGGGCGCGCCGCAGGCCGCCAGCGCCGGCAGCAGCAGCAGCACACCGATGCGTGCCCGCCGGCTGCCAGCGGCCGCCAGCACCCACTGCAGGCCGGCCACCACGGCCAGCTGGGCAATTTCAGGCGTCGTCTCGTGGCCCAGCTGCAGCAGGCCCAGCGTGGCCATCAGCGCCAGCAGCGCGGCATCGGCCATGGCGCGGGCGTAGTCGATCGGCGCGGCCTCGCCGCCGAAGGCAAAGGGCAGCGGTTGCGCGGCCTCGCTGCGCGCGAGATGGAAGGTGGCGTACCAGGTGCCGGCCAGCGCCAGCGCCAGCAAGGCGGCAAAGGGCAGGCGTGCGGCCAGTGCCGGATCGAGCCAGGGCTGGGTGAGCAGGATGGCGGCGGCGCCCAGCCAGTGCGGCAGCAGCGCGGCATCGGTGGGCACGCCACCCAGCGTGGGCTGCCACCACGACGATCTGCCCTCGGCGATGGCCAGCATCTGGCCGAAGGCGGTGAGGTCGGCGCCGCGCCATGGGTCGCGGCCGAACAGCCCCGGCAGCAGGTAGGCGGCGCAGAACAGGATCAGCGCCAGCCGTGGCAGGCGTTGCGCGGCCTCGGCAGTGACAAGGGCAGGGCGGGGAGATGGTGTCACGGCGGCGATGATGCCCCATGCAGCGCTGCCGCCGCGCGCCTGCACGGCAGGGCGGCACGCCAAGCAAAACGGCAGCCGAAGCTGCCGTTGTAGATCGGTGGTCCCGACCGGGCGCCGGACCGCCGCAAGCCGGTCGGGAACCCGACCGGCGGGTGGCGCCGCGTGCCCGCGGTGCCCAGGGTCGTCAGGCCTTCTTGGCGATGCCGACGCGGGCGAACTTGTTGCGGAACTTCTCGACGCGACCACCCAGCGTGTCCACGCTCTTCTGGGTGCCCGTGTAGAACGGGTGGGTTTCGCTGGTGGTTTCCAGCTTCACCAGCGGCAGTTCACGGCCATCGTCCATCTTGATGGTTTCCTTGCTCTGCACCACCGAGCGGGTGACGAACTTGAAGCCATTGGTCAGGTCGACGAAACAGACGTCGCGGTAGTTGGGGTGGATGCCGTCTTTCATGGGAAACCCTTCGCTGTGGTGGCAGGCAGCCACGCGGCACATTGCCACGCACTTGCCCGAAGCGGAAAACCCGCGATTATAGCGCGAGTTGGCTCAGCCGCCACGCCGCATCATGTCGAAGAAGTCCAGGTTGCTCTTGCTGGCCTTCATCTTGTCGAGCACGAACTCCATCGCCTCGATCTCGTCCATGTTGTAGAGCAGCTTGCGCAGGATCCAG
>CAYPDO010000405.1:0-4784 GCA_964409495.1 uncultured Bordetella sp. | reverse complement strand
CGCGGCGGCCGGCTCGCTGACCCATACCGCCACCTCGCCCGGCGCTGCCGACACGCTGTCGCCCACCAGCGGCAGCGCGCGCGCCGGGTCGCCATCCAGCGGGCGCGCCACCAGCATCACCGCCGGCTGCCGGGGTGCGATCAGCAGAGGCACGTTGCGGCTGGTCTGCACACGCAGCACGCCCGTCACGCGCGCCGCGGCAGCCACGAAGCCGGGCGGCAGCACCGCACGCTCGCCGCCCGCCTGGGCGCGCAGGTACAGATCGGCCGGCAGCACGCTGTCGAGCCAATCGGTGACGGCCTCGCGGAAGCTGGCCACCATCACCGTGATGGCCACCGACAAGGCCAGGCTGGCCACCACGCCGGACACCGTGGCGCCGGCCGTCTGGCGTGCGAAGTGCGCGCGGCGCCAGGCCAGCAAGGGCACGGCGCCATGGCCGATCAGCCACCGCGGCGGCCGCGCCAGCAACTGCTGCACCACCCAGGGCACTGCCACCACGCCGCCGGCCAGCAGCGCTGCCACCGCGGCATAGGCCGCCAGCGGCAGCCCGCCCACCGGCGGCGCCAGCGCCAGCAGGCCGCCCAGGGCCAGCAGCGCCAGTGCCGGTGCGGCGCGGGCCGGGCGCGGCGTGCCGGCGCCCAGGCCCTTGAGTGCCACTGCCGGCGCCATCGCCTCGGCCTGGCGCGCCGGCCACCACGCGCCGGCCAGCGCAGCGGCAATGCCCAGGACAAAACAGGCCGTGAGCTCGGCCATGGGCCAGGCCAGCGCCGGCGTGACGCCGGGAAAGTAGCCGCCGCCCAGGTCGCCGCCCAGCAGGCGCAGCGCCAGCGCCGCCAGGCCGATGCCGGCGGCCAGGCCCAGCACGCTGCCGGCCATGCCGATGGCGGCGCTTTCGGCCAGCACCAGCGCACGCCGGTCGCGCGCGGCCAGGCCCAGCACGCCCAGCAGCGCGAACTGCGGTGTGCGCTGCGCCACCGACAGCGACACCACCGAGTACACCAGGAACCCGCCCACCAGCAGCGCCACCAGCGCCAGCACGCCCAGGTTCACGCGGTAGGCGCGCGAGAGGTTGGAGACACGCCGCACCGCATCGTCGGCCTGCGCCCAGGTGACACCGGCCGGCAGCGCCCGGGCTGCCGCCACCGCCTGCTGCCACGGGCCCGGCGCCACGCCGGCCACCAGGCGCACGTCGATGCGGGTGAGCCGGCCGGCGCGGCCGAAACGCGATTGCGCGGCGGCGATGTCCAGCACGGCCAGCGCGGCGCCGCCGGCGGCCACGCGCCCGGCATAACGAAAGGCCTGCCAGCCTTGCGCGGTGGCCAGCCACAGCGTGGCGCCGGGCGCCACGCCCAGGGCCTGCGCGGCGGCGGCGTTGAGGTACAGCGCATCGGCGGCGGGGGTGAGCGCGCGGGCCTGGGCACCAGCGCCCCGGTCGTCGCCACGGTCCTCATCCCGGCCGTCGGCGCTACCGGCAGGCCGCGGCAGCAGCGCCGGGGCGATGGCCGCGGCCTTCAGCGGATCCAGCCCCAGCAGCGTCAGCGTGAGCGGCGCGGACTCGGGCGAGCGCCGCGCCGCGGCGTCCAGCTCGAGCACCGGGCTGGCCAGGGCCACCGATTCATCGAGCGCCAGGCGGGCATACAGTGCGTCGTCAAAGCCCTCGCGGCTGCGCGCGGCCAGCACCACATCGGGCTGGCCATTGGCGGCACGCACGGCCTGCGAGAACTCGGCCAGCGCCGAGGCGTTGATCAGCTGTACCGAACTGGCCAGCGCCACGCCGAGGGCCACCGCCAGCAGCGCCACGGCATGGCGCCAGGGGTGGTGGCGCCATTCGGCGCGGATCAGGGCAAGCAGGTGGCGCCACATCGGGGCGCCATGTTACGGGCAGCGCCGGTCGGGCGCCGCGCCGCGTGCTGCAGGCTTCAGCCTGGCACCTGGTAGTTGGCCGGGCCCATCAGGTCGATGCCGCACTTCAGCTCGCGCACCCAGGCGATGAACTCGCCCACCGCCGGCCCGGCCAGCGGCGCGCCATGCTGCGGCACGATCATCTCGACGGGCAGCGTGGACACCATGTCGGCCCACAGCCGCAGCACCTTGTTGCTGACCATGTAGCGCTGGTGGAAACGCTCCATCGTCGGGTACACCTTGGCCAGGCTGGTGACCGGCTGGCCGGCCAGCTTGCCGGGTAGCATCGACACGCCCAGATCGCCCGAGAACAGGATCTTCGACACCGGATCCCAGAACTGGAAGTTGCCTTCGGCGTGCAGGAAGTGCGCCGGCAGCGCCACCAGATCACTGCGGCCGATGCGGATGCGCATGCCAGGGTCGGGGATGCCGACGATGCGGTCCTGCGTCTTGCCCGGCTTGCAGAAATGGGGCACGAAGCGCTCCCACACCGTGGAGATGTAGATCGGCGCCTGGGTGGCAGTGGTCCAGCGGTCGAGCGAGGCGATGATGTCCGGATCGGCGTGCGACGCGATGATGGCCGACAGCGCCTGCGGCTGGAAATGCCGCGTCATCGCGAGGTACAGGTCGTTGTAGGCGAGGTTGCCGCCCGGATCAATGATGGCGCCGGTGTCGCCGTCGATGATCAGGAACTGATTGGCCTGCACCGCCTCACCGCCGCGGTCGCACAGGTCGGTGAACATCAGGCATTGGTGCCCGTTGTGGTCGTAGAGCGTCGTCGGCATGAGGCGGCGAGTATGCACTTGTGCACACCTTTGCAGGCCCGGCTCAGGGGCCCGCCGCCACTTGAATTCATGGGGCTTGACGCAGCGCAAGGCCCGGACCTGCATGCGGGCAGGGCCGTTGTGCAGCCATGCCCGGAAGCCGCCTGGCCTGTGCCTTCAGCGCAGGAACATGGCCCACAGGTGCAGCGTGCCGCCGCCGTTGATGCCCGCCTGGGTGGCCGTGGGCATTGCGGTATAGGTGCTGGCGGTCACGGCCAACGCCACGCCATTGCGGTTGAGCAGCAGCTGGCTGTCGGCCGGTGCGAACAGCGGCGACGCCGTGCCCAGCAGGTAGTCGCCTGCCGCGGCGCTGGCGGTGCCCGGTGCGCCCTTGAGCAGCGTGTTGTCGGCGCGGCGGTAGTAACCCCACTGGCCCGCATGGCCGCCCCAGTGCAGGCCCACGTAGTCGCCCAGGCGGTTGAAGGCATAGAGGCCGCCGCTGCGGTCCAGCCCGCAGTGCGGCGGCAGCGTGATCAGCGTGTCGGACCAGGCGCCGGCCACCCAGCGGCTCAGACGGCAGCCGCCGTAGAGCAGGAACTCGCCACCCGCCGTGTCGGTGCCCACCAGGCGCGTGTCGCCCCAGATCGCGAAGTCGGCGCTCGATTCGGGCGGCAGCCAGCGCTGCTGCGCCGCTGACCAGAAGTTGATGTGCTCGGGACGCAGCACATTGCGCGCACCGGTGTCGGTCTGGGTGGTGTAGGCGGCAAAGCCGTTGCTGGTGGCCAGTTCGTTGAACCAGGTTTCGCTGGCGCCCAGATCTGCCGTCTGCCAGGTGTCGGGCGCGCTGGAGAGCGTGGGCACCATGCCCACCACGCCCAGGCTGTTGAACGACTGGCGCCGGCCCGCGATGACCAGGTTGCCCGCGTCGTCCAGCGCCGTGGCGATGGAGGCCTCCAGCGTTTCACCCGAGTTGAAGGTGCTGCGCAGGTTGAACGGCCGCGAGCGCCGGTAGGCACTGTCGGCGGCGGCGCGCAGGCCCAGCATGGTGGTCTTGATGTCGGCACCGGCGAGCCCGGTGCCGACATAGGTGACCACCACGTCACCGGCAGCGTTGATGCGCACATGGTGGTCATGGATGGGGGTGGGCGGCGAGGCGCCCACCACCTGCGGCGTCTCCCAGCCGCTGGCGCCGGCCAGGCGGCGCGAGGCCATCATGTAGTGGCAGGTCTTGCCGGCCGGGCTGGATTCATAGCCGTCTGCGCCGCAAGCGCGCTCGCTCACCCAGGCCACCACCGCATGGCCGTTGGGCGACACCGCCAGGCGCGGGCGGTAGCCCGTCACCAGCGGCGCCATCGCGTCCAGCACGAGCGGCGCGCTCCAGGTCGATGCCTGGCTGCCGTCCCCGGCCTGGCCGCGCACCACCTGCACGGCCAGGCGGCCGCTGTCATCCAGATGCGCGAAGGTGATCCAGGCCGTGCCGTCATCGGCCAGGCCAGCCTCGAAGCCGCCGTGGCCTGTGGCGCCTGCGTCGAGCGGCAGCCCGCCGCCGCCCAGCGTGTTCAGGGCCGTCGGGCTGTCCCAGCGGCGGCCGGTCTGGTTGGCCGTGGCGTTTGATGAACTGGCCGGCACCTCGGGTGGCGTGGTGATCAGGCAATCGGGGGCGCTGCTGGTGTTGGTCTTGACCAGCAGGCCCGCAGCACTGCCCGGCTCTTTCGGGTCTTGCCAGAGCAGGTCCATCTGGGCGCCGGAGGCGATGCCCACGCTCAGGCTCAGCGTGTAGCCCGAGCTGCTGCCCGCCTGGGCCGCCTTGTAGTACGAGGCGCCGGAGCTGCTGAACGACATGCTCAGGCGATTGCTGGCGCGGTTGCTGGTGTACCAGGTCACGCCCTGCTCGTCATAGCGCAGGGCGCACAGGCTGCCGTCGTCGACGGCGCGGCCCACGTACAGGCCCTGCATGCAGGCCATCACCTTGTTGAACTGCGAGCCCATGGGGCAGGCATCGAACTGCGCCTGCAGGGCGGCCAGGCCGGCGCCGGGGCTGCCCGACGAGCCGCCGGCCGAGCCGCCGCTGCTGCTGCCCGAACTGTCTGTGCCCGCTGCCGTGCCGGTGCTGCCACC
>CAYPDO010000404.1:0-4789 GCA_964409495.1 uncultured Bordetella sp. | reverse complement strand
TCACCTGCTGCCTGATCGTGGGCGCCTTTGCCGAGCGCATCAAGTTCTCGGCCGTGCTGCTGTTCTCGGCGCTGTGGTTCACCTTCAGCTACGCCCCGATCGCGCACATGGTCTGGTACTGGATGGGCCCGGATGCCTATGCCAGCAAGGACGTGGTGGACGCGATGAACGCCAAGGCCGGCCTGATCTGGCAATGGGGCGCGCTGGACTTCGCCGGCGGCACCGTGGTGCACATCAACGCCGCGGTGGCCGGCCTGGTGGGTGCCTTCATGATCGGCAAGCGCGTGGGCTACGGCCGTGAGGCCATGGCGCCGCACAGCCTGCCGCTCACGATGGTGGGTGCCTCGCTGCTGTGGGTGGGCTGGTTCGGCTTCAACGCCGGCTCGGCGCTGGAAGCCGGCAACTCGGCCATCCTGGCATTCATGAACACCTTCACTGCCACCGCTGCCGCGGTGCTGGCCTGGAGCCTGGGTGAAGCCATGATCCGCGGCAAGGCGTCGATGCTGGGGGCTGCCTCGGGTGCCGTGGCCGGTCTGGTGGCCATCACCCCGGCCGCCGGCAACGTGGGCCTGATGGGCGCCATCGTCATCGGCTTCATCGCCGGCTTCGCCTGCCTGTGGGGCGTGAACGGCCTGAAGAAGATGCTGGGTGCGGACGACTCGCTGGACGTGTTCGGCGTGCACGGCGTGGGCGGCATCGTGGGTGCCCTGCTGACCGGCGTGTTCAACACCCAGGATCTGGGCGGCCCGGGCCTGGTGACCGACTGGGTCACCGCCACCGTGGGCTCCAACGGCATCGGTGCGCAGGTGTGGATCCAGGCCAAGGGCGTGCTGCTGACCATCGTGTGGTCGGCGGTGGTGGCCGCGGTGTCGTTCAAGATCGTCGACCTGGTCATCGGCCTGCGCGTCACCGAAGAGGAAGAGCGCGAAGGTCTGGACATCAGCTCGCACGGCGAGACGGCGTACAGCAAGTGATGGCACCCGGCCGGGCGCTCGCCCGGCCGGCATCACGCACAACAGAAGAAAGGGCTGCCCGCGGGCAGCCCTTTGTCATGCCGGCGCGTGGCGCCGCGGCCTCACTGCGCCGCCGTGACCGACCACCACATCTGCTGGCTGTTGACCATGCCCAGCGCCGAGAAGCCCATGCCGCGCAGCGGCAGGCTGATCCACTCGTTCACCGTGCTGGTGGCGCCATCGCTGCGCAGCACATGGCTGGCGGCCAGGCGCCGGGCAAAGCCGTCGCGCGGGCTGTTCAGCACCACGGTCTCGGGCCGGGTCACGTTGTCGGTGCCGTCGATGACCGACTGGCGCACATAGCGCTGCTGCGTGCTGTCCACCGAGGCCACCGTGCTCTTGTAGGCGTTCACGGCGGCCGGCGCGGTGAACGACGCGGTGGCGGTGCCCGAGGGCGCGATGTTGAACTGCCAGCCCTGGCTGACATCGCCCACCGCGGGCAGCGTGCGGGCCTGCTTGCGGGTGAAGAAGCTCACCACGCCCTCGGCGCTCTGGCTGATCAGCATCAGCTCGCCGCCACCGGCGCGGTAGGCATGCAGCCGGTCGCGCCAGCCATCGCCCTGCAGGTGGAAGCCGCCGCTGTCATCGGCCGTGATCCGGGTGGTGGTGGCCTCGCTGGCGCAGCCGGTGGTCAGGCCGTCGCAGGCAATGGCGCCGCTGATCGCGCCGCTGGCGCTGAAGCTGGCGGTGCCGGTGCGCAGCACATGCGGATCGCTGTCGCGCGAGCGGTCGAAGCCCAGGATGTTCCAGTCGCCGGCCAGCGCGGCCAGCGTGTGGCTTTGCACCGGGATCACCACCGCGGCGCGCCAGCTGCCGTTGAAGTTCTCGGTCAGGTAGCGGATCAGGATCACGCCGGCACCCGAGACGATCAACTCGGCATCGGGCTCGACGCCCACGCCGTCGCCCATGGTGTAGCGGCAATCACCGGCCGGGGTGAGGCGGGTGGTCTCGCCCTGGTCGGTGACCGTGAGCGCCACGGCATCGATGCTGGTCAGCAGCGTGGGATAGCCGCCGCCCTGCGCATAACGCTGCGTGTTGGCGTCCTCAAGATCGATCGAGCGGTAGCTGCCGCTGCGCAGCGAGGCGCAGTTGCCGGCCCGCGGCTTGAGCAGCAGTTCGGGCGGCAGCGAGGCCACGCTGCTGAGCGTCGGCGTGCCGCCGCCGGCCGGCGCGGGATTCAGCGCGGCCACCGCGCTGGCCAACTGGGTGAGCGTGGTGCCGGCCATGCCCAGGCGCGCGTTCAGCGCGTCCAGCGCCTGGTCGTGGGCATTGCCGGTGGTGCCACCGGTGGCCGCCACCAGCGTGCCGGACAGCACATCGATGGCCGACAGGTCCACGCCCACGCCGGCCAGCATGCTTTTCACGGCATCCACCGCCTGCTGGGCGCTGCCGGCGCTCAGGCTTGCCGCGGCGCTGGTGCTCCAGCCGTCGAAAAAACTGGCCGGCATGCCCCCGGCCAGGTGCGCCACCACCAGCGTGGTCACCGGCGTGATGTTGGCGCTGGCGCTGCGGCCGCTGCCGGTGGCCAGCGAGAACATCGGGCCGGCCGGGCCGGTGACCTTCAGCACGCAAGGCAGGCTGGCGCCGGCGGGCAGGTTGGACACCGTGTAGCTGCCGTCGGCCAGCGTGGTGGCCGTGCCGTCGCCGCCCTGGCAGCGCGCCTGCACCGGCGCGTTCACCAACGCGGCGCCGGTGGCGGCCGTGCCACGCAGGGTCAGTGCCGCAGGGGCGGTGTTGGGCGGCGTGGCCGGCGTGTCGCCGTCACCACCGCCGCCGCAGCCGGCCAGGGCCAGCGTCAGCACCAGGCCGTGCGCGCGGCGTGAATGCCGTGGCCACCGGGCCTGGCGTCGATTGGGGCGTGTATGGGTCATGAAGCTCATCCCTGGGTTGGGCCGGCAAGACAGCTGCGCGGCAAGGCGCCAGTGTTCAGCGATGAGCCTGTGCGGCACATCATGCGTTTGCGCGATCGCGTCCTTCGGCTGGAGGAGACGGCGCGGGCCGGCCCGGCGGCAGGCCCGTGCGCCGCTATCCTGCCGGCCATGCGTCGATTCCTGAACGATCTTTCCCTGTCGGCCGTGGTGGCCGGCTTCGTGGCCGTGCTGGTGGGCTACACCAGTTCGGTGGCCATCGTGTTCCAGGCCGCGCAGGCGCTGGGTGCCAGCGCTGCGCAGACCGCCAGCTGGATGTGGGCCCTGGGCCTGGCCATGGGCATCAGCTGCGTGGCCTTGAGCCTGCGCTGGCGCCTGCCGGTGCTCACCGCCTGGTGCACGCCGGGCGCGGCACTGCTGGCCGCCACCCAGGGCGTGGGCCTGGCCGAGGCCACCGGCGCCTTCATCGTCTGCGCGCTGCTGATCATCGCGGCCGGCGTCAGCGGCCTGTTCGAGCGCGTGATGGACAAGGTGCCGATGGCCGTGGCCGCCGCGCTGCTGGCCGGCGTGCTCACGCGCTTCGGGCTGGATGCGGTGCTGGCGGTGCGCAGCGCGCCGGCCCTGGTGCTGGTGATGGCCGGCGCCTTTCTGGCCGGGCGGCGCTGGTGGCCGCGCTATGCCGTGCCCGGCGTGCTGCTGGCCGGCATCGTGCTGGCGGCGCTGCAGGGCCGGCTGGATGCGGCCACGCTGGGCGGCGCCTTCCAGGGCGCCTGGGCCACGCCGGTGTGGGTGACGCCGCGGTTCGATCCGGCCACGCTGGTGGGCGTGGCGCTGCCGCTGTTCATCGTCACCATGGCCTCGCAGAACCTGCCCGGCGTGGCGGCGCAGCGCGCGGCGGGCTATGCCGTGCCGGTGTCGCCGGTGACCACCGCCACCGGCGTGGTCACGCTGGTGCTGGCGCCCTTCGGCTGCTTTGCGATCAACCTGGCGGCCATCACCGCGGCCATCTGCATGAGCCCCGAGGCCCATGCCGATGCCGCCAAGCGCTACACCGCACCGGTGATGGCCGGCATCTTCTACACGCTGCTGGGCCTGGCCGGCGGCGCGGTGGCCGGGCTGTTCGCGGCGCTGCCGCGCGAGCTGGTGGCGGCGGTGGCCGGGCTGGCCTTGCTGGGCACCATTGCCGGGGGCCTGGCCGCGGCACTGAAGGACGAACGCCACCGCGACGCGGCTGCCATGACTTTTCTCGTCACGCTGTCGGGCGTGTCGATGGCCGGCATCGGCGCGGCCTTTTGGGGGGTGGTGGCCGGTGTGGTCACATTGGCCGTGAGAAAGTAGACCCCTGCGAAGCGCCTGCGGGCGCCTCCCCCAGGGGGCGCCGCCGGTGGCCCGGCCGAGCCGGATCCACGGCGGCAGCTTGGTCAGACCGCGAACCCGAGACACTCACCGCCATGAAACTGCTGTTCGTCGCCGACCCGCTGGAAACCTTCAAGACCATCAAGGACACCACCTTCGCGATGATGCGCGAGGCGGCACGCCGTGGCCACCAGATCTGGGCCTGCGAGACGACCGATCTGGTGTGGGTGAAAGGGGCCCGCGTGGTGGCCCGCCATGCCCGCTGCATCGCGCTGCAGGGCGAGGCCGCCACGGCGCCGGTGACCCACGCGGTGCACAGCGACGACTGGTTCAGCGTGGTGGCCGAGGGCGAGCTGGCCCTGGCCGACTGCGATGCCGTGGTGATGCGCAAGGACCCGCCCTTCGACAGCGAGTTCTTCTACGCCACCCACCTGCTCAGCCAGGCCGAGCGCGAGGGCGCGCGCGTGTTCAACCGCCCGGCGGCACTGCGTGACCATCCCGAGAAGCTGGCGATCCTGGAGTTTCCGCAGTTCATCGCGCCCACGCTGGTGA